>CAMYKC010000075.1:0-11767 GCA_947258865.1 uncultured Lysobacterales bacterium | reverse complement strand
CGGGATACAGCTGCACGCCGACGTGTTCGAGCATCCCCACCGACACGAACACATCATACTGCCCGGTGATGTTCCGGTAGTCGTCGAGCACATATTCCACGCGATCGGACAGATCGTGTTGCTGTGCCATGTCCTTGGCGAACGCCACCTGCTCGCGCGAAATGTTATAGGCCCTGACCGTTACGCCATAATGCGTGACCATGAACCGCGCCAGGCCGCCCCAACCGCAGCCTGCCTCGACCACGGTATCGCCGGGTTTCAGCTGCAGTTTGCGGCAAACGTGGTGTAGCTTGGCCAATTGGGCTTCTTCCAGGCTGATCTCAGGGTCGGGGTAGTACGCGCAGGTGTACTGCATGTACTCACTGTCGAGCCACAAGCGGTAGAAATCATTACCGATATCGTAATGGTGATGGATGTTTTCGGCTGACCTGCGCAACGTGTTCCGTTTGTTTCGCCCGCTCATCCTGCTGGCGGCGCTTCGCAACCATCCCGGACCGGCTGCTTGCTGAATTCCGCGAAAGACCCGCTCGAGTAATTTGAGCAAGTCACCCTCGATTTCAATGCGGCCCTGGCTGTAAAGAATGCCAAAATTGAGCTCGGGATACCGCAGGGTGCGGTACAAAGCGCCGCGGTCCCTGAACCACAGGAGCGGAGAGGATTCATCTCCCTTTGCCTGCAGTTCGCTGCCGTCCCACAGGCGCAGCCGAATATCGGGATCGCCGAGAAAAGCCAGTATTTTGCCGGCGACATAGCGGTCAACGGCATGTATCCCGGAACGCTCCTGAAGGCGCGCTTCGTCGTGTGGTGTGACAGATTGGTTCATGTCGCTGGCCAAGCCGAGCGCTGCCGGACTCTTCCTGCGATGCTGCTGAAGCTGTTGCTCTTGCGTTTTCATGATCGGAAATTGTTTTATTTCAGTGCATTGGGCTGCCACTCGACCTGGCAATACCCTGTATTTGCCTATTCATTGTAGTCCCGAAAATTTACATTTGCCAAACAGACCGGCGAGAACGGTATGCCTGTGATTCAAGATGAACCGATTATGCAGATCCAAGGAGTCTCGCTTCGCTCGACTCACCCAACCGGGGCCATGGGTCGCCTGCGGCTCTCACGCACGAATGCACTGCCTCTTGATACTCAGCCAGCGATGCCCCCACCGTCCACCACCAGCGCCTCGCCAGTCACGAAGGAGGACTCGTCGGAAGCCAAAAAAAGCACCGCGTCAGCGATTTCCTCGGCTTTGCCGATACGCCCGAGCGGACGGTCAGCGGCGCCCGCAGCGTAATCTTCCCAGGACACGCCACGCTTGGCGGCATCGTCGGGTAGCATCGGAGTCTGCACGTCGCCAGGGCATATGCAGTTTACCCGGATCCCATCGGGGCCATGATCGATAGCCATGGCCTTTGCCATCACCACCAGTCCGCCCTTGGCGGCGCAGTAAGCCGCCGCTTTGTCTCCTCCCAGGATTCCCCAACCCGAACTGGTGTGGATTATCGAGCCGCTGCCACGCTCGATCATCGACGGTAAGACGTATTTCGACATCAAGAAGGCGCCTTTCAGACTGGAATCGATAGTCTCGTCCCACTCCTCCTCAGTACATTCCGGGACAGTCCGCGGATGGAACACTCCGGCATTGTTGAACAACACGTCGATCTTGCCAAAGCGCTCGAGGGTCTGTTCGACTGCCCGCCGGCACTCATCAGCGACACGCACATCGGCGCGGATGAACAAGGCCTCGCCGCCATTCGCGGCGATGGTCTCGACGACCTGCTCCCCACGCTGGGTGTTGCGCCCGGTGATAGCGACCGCCGCTCCCTCACGCGCAAAGCGCACGGCAGTGGCATTTCCAATCCCTGAGGTCCCTCCCGTTATCAGGGCAACCTTTCCTTCCAACCTCATATCTTTATCCTTTCGATTCCGCTGCAGAGGGCCAGAGTACCGCGGCCCGCGCTCGGCAAGCTACTCGTGAGTCCACTGGCTGCAGAGTCCCCCGGTGGTTTCAGCGCCGTCCATGACATATATTTGGCCGGTGGCAAACGCGGCGTCCTCAGAAGCCAGGAACGCGAACAGTGCCGCAATTTCCTCGGGCTTCGCGTGCCGCCCCAACGGAATCTTGTGGTTCACCGCGTCCAGCATGGGGTCGGTATACTCGGCGCGCTGCATCGGGGTGAGCACGTAACCGGGCGAGATCGCGTTCACGCGGACAACGGGAGCCAACTCCAGCGCCATGGCATAGGTCAACGCAATCACGCCTCCCTTGCTGGCGCTGTAGTCAGCATAATGGGGGTACCCGGTGGAACCCGCTGTGGATGCGGTATTGAGAATCACGCCGGAGCCCTTGTCCATCATGTGCCGCGCGGCAGTCTGTGCAACATGGAAAGCGCCTTTGAGGTTGACGCCCAGCACCTCGTCCCATTCATCCGGCGTTATATCGAGGAAGTCGTGGCGGATGCTGATCCCGGCGTTATTGATCAGCACGTCGACTGAGCCCATGCGATCAATAGCCACGGCGAATGCTGCCTGTACCTGTTCCAGGCTTGATACATCGGCGTCGATCACAGCAGTCAAGCCCGGCAGTTCCCTGGCAACCCGAGCGCGAGCCCCGGAACTGCTATCCAGGACGCAAACGGCGCAGCCTTCCTCCAGAAAGCGCGTTGCGGTGGCCTGACCTATTCCACTGGCGCCACCGGTTACCAGGACGTTTTTGCCGCTCAAACCGCGAATTGGCCACCTCCAGATACTTGCTCTATTCGAATCATGGCATGGGGTCAGCTTGTATACCAGCCAGTCACGAAGAATCCAGGGAGAATACAGCAGCACATAATCCATTGAGATTTTGCTGCAATCCGGGTCAGAGAGAAGCTTGAACGACTGTTCAATTCTCCAAAAAAAAGTGGATTTCATACTACCCAAACTCGCCTACATTTACTGACGTAATTTGTCACAATTTCAGGCTTTGTTATTCACCCCGGAGAATTGCATTGCCTGTAACTATCTGTGAAACAAGCATAATTTTTCTAATCGTCCAATTGGTACGAAAAGTGCATCCAAATAGTTGCAAGGGAAAAGGGATTTCTTGATGACTTAAGGGAGTAGAACATGCGCAAGATAATTTCACAGGGCTTATATACCGTTATGGATGGCATGTGTTCCAGTCGGGAGTTTGCTGCCGACGTCGAGGTTTGCGAGCCTCTGAAACAGGTCGAGAACAGAGTTTTGTACGGACATTTTGCAAAAGTATGCGGTAGTGAAGAAGTTTTTGCAGATGACTCTCGATCAGAACTGGTTGTTGACGAACAGGCGAAGTGTGCCCACTAACTGACACCTTACGTCACTTTGTACTGACTCAGAGACAGTTTTTCAACAAGTGAAATCCCTTAAGTGATTATTATTTATACTATTTCCGATAGAAACTGAAATTGGCATAAATAATGAATGTATTTAATTGAAAGGTAATTTTCAGCGCGTCCACAGGAGGACTAGATAATGCGCAAGATATTCCTTTTATTTGTTGTTGCTTACTATCTGTTTACGCTTGCCGCCTTTGTGTTTCGGCGGGAAGCGTGAACAACGTAAATGTAAACGGGAGCGTTGCGTGTAGCTATCCACGTGAGGATCGTAGTCGCAAAACTGCAGGCAACCCGGGGGTCCGAAATAATGCCGTACGGCCCACATCCGCATCAAAAAAGCCTAAATCAAACATCACCGAAATCACCAGAAAAAATCTGCTTGACGCGGAACTGGAACAAAACCACCACTATATCGAGACGTTAATAGAAAATTCCCCTTCGCAACCGGCATTAGAAAGGGAAGAAGCGGAGATCGCGAGCGCAGTACTACGGGAGAATGAGCAATTCTTCAACAAGGCGGTCAGGCAATCCAAGCTGGGCCACGCTCACTGGGATGAGATCACGAGAGAATACAAGAGCATTTCTGAAGAGTATGCCGCAATTTTCGGTTACACCGTCGAGAAGTTCATGGATCGCTTCCGGACAGCGGAGCAGGACACGGAACTTGTCCACCCGGAAGATCGTGCGACAGTAGAAGAATTCAATAATACAGATGCAACCCATGGGCACGCTCTGGAGTATCGGGCAATCCACCGTGACGGAAGCATAATCGATGTGAAGAAAATTATGTGGGATGTCATTAACGATGAGGGTGAATTGGTTGAGTCGTTCACTACGATAGAGGACATTACGTGGTTCAATGAAGTGAAGCGGGCTCTCGAGGAAAGCGAATCTCGACACAGACAAGCAGCCCGCCTGGCCCATGTTGGCTATTGGGTGGCCGACGAACAGAAAAACGAGTACAGCCTGATTTCGGATGAATACGCGCGGATTCACGGTTACACCGTGGCCGAATTCATGAAACGCTTCCAGTCTATTGAGCAATACCAGCGGACTATTCATCCCGATGACTGGGAGTACACCGATCAAGTGTATGAAGCCAACACTGATGCGGAATTGGAATTTCGTATCATCCACCGGGATGGAAGCATACGTCATGTTCGTGAGTACTATTGTTGCGTGTTCGATGCCAACGGCAAACTCGTGGAATCCAGAGGGACGTTACAGGACATCACAGAATCCAAGCTCGCGGAATTGGAATTGCGCGAAGCCAAGGAAGCCGCAGAGGCCGCCGACCAGGCCAAGAGCAACTTTGTGGCCAATATGAGTCATGAGATACGCACCCCGATGAATGCCATTATCGGGCTCACGCACCTGGTGCTGGAATCCGACGTGTCGGCAAAACAGGCCGAACGATTGAGAAAGATCGAGATCTCTACCCAGCACCTGCTCGACGTTATCAACAACATCCTGGATATCTCCAAGATCGAGGCTGGCAAGCTGAGTATCGAACGAAGCAATTTCCACTTGGAAAAATTGTTCGAATACGTCTCGTCCATGCTCAGGGAACAGGCCGACCACAAGGGCTTGATCATCAAAACGGACCTGAATGAGCTGCCAGTTTGCCTGAGGGGTGACCAGACCCGTCTGCGCCAGGCGTTACTCAATTACGTGAGTAATGCTGTCAGGTTTACCGACCAGGGCACGATTCTGCTCAGTGCCCACATTATTCAAGAGCGCAGTGACGAACTGCTGATCCGGTTTGAGGTCACAGACACCGGCATCGGAATTGAGCATGACAAAATAGCCGACCTGTTCAAAATGTTTGAACAAGGCGACAATTCGATTACGCGAAAATATGGTGGTACCGGACTGGGGTTGGCCATCAACCAGCACCTTGCGCACCTGATGGGCGGCGAAGTAGGCGTAGAAAGCGAACCGGGCCAGGGTAGTACGTTCTGGTTTACAGCCTGGCTCGGTCGTGGTCACGATAAGCGGTCGTCTAAAGCCAATGTGATGATCGGAGATGCGGCTGATCGGCTGCGCCAGCACTATGCAGGGACCCGCATCCTGTTGGTCGAGGATGATATGATCAACCTCGAAGTGGCCAAGGCGCTGCTCCAGAGAGTCGGCCTGCGTGTGGATACCGCGGAAAACGGCCAGGATGCTGTGGAAAGGGTGTGGCGCGCGAATTATGCCTTGATCCTGATGGATGTCCAGATGCCGGAGATGGATGGCCTGACCGCAACCCGTTGGATCCGGGAGATGACTAGCGCTAGGGATGTACCAATCCTGGCGATGTCCGCCAACATCTTCGAAGACGATCGCCTCAGCTGCCAGGAGGCCGGGATGAACGATTTCGTGGCCAAGCCAGTGGACCCGGCCAACCTCTACTCGACCATCATCAGTTGGTTGCCTGAATTGGATTCAAACGCGACCGAAGCCATGGGGTCAGAGTAAAGTGCCAGAGTGTCTACTCCCAGAAGCCATGGGGTCAGAGTAAAGTGCCAGAGTGTCTACTCCGGCACTTTACTCTGACCCCCCACTTCCTCTGACCCCCCACTTCTCTGACCCCAATCCTTCCGGCCCGAATCAGCTTTCGGCTCAAATTGTGGTATTATTTTCATAAGAACTGAAATTACTGGCCCACAAGGATCGAGTGCCGGGTTTTCGACAGGGATCAAACGGAAGTGAATGTTTTTTATGATTTTCGCGCGGCACTGTGCGCCAGCGAGAAGACCAGACTTCACAGGGAAAAGGGGTGGTTTCCCGGAAGTTCAGGAGGCCTTCAGTATGAAAACACTCATCTTTCTGATTTTCTTAGCCTTGGTTATTTACGCTCTGTTTTGGACTATGCGAAAATCCCAGGCCGAAGCAGACCTCGCACGGCGTAAGTCCCTCGAACGCCAGAAAAAGCAGCATAAAGAAGCTCTGACACCGGAGGATGACGTGACATGGCCTGTCATTATCGGGCCGGTGAGAGGCTATGATCAATCCGGGGCAGATTCGGAAATCCAGGAACCTTCGATGACATCTATAGAGTTCGAGTCACCGAAAAAAGCATCGTTATAAAAAAGAAGTTCAACGAAGAAGTCATGAGATCAGATTAAAGTGCCGGAGTAAACATTCTGGCACCTTAATCTGATCCCACCCCTTTAAAAACTACTCGCCAATGGGCCACTCCCGCCGGAAAGGCGGAAAAGGGGGCACTGTCCTTCAACTCCCGTAATTTGGTCGCGCCGGCAGTATCAGGAGAACATCCATGCGAACCACGAACATAAAGGTTTTACTGCCCGCCATGGTTCTGGCGTCGAGCCTTGCATTGCAGGCGCCAACAACCCTGGCGAACGAAGCCAACGGCTTACCACACGCCTTTGAGGCGGGTTGGCAAGGCCAGAAAACCTGCGAAATACTGTTCGAGGACGACGCCGTTCGCGTGGCCCGTTGCATTTTCCCGGCCGGTATCGGACATGAAAAGCACTATCACAATCCACACTTCGGTTATGTACTGGAAGGCGGCACCCTGCGCCTCAATGACAGCAGGGGTGAAAGCGAAGTGACCACCAGTACCGGCGGTACCTGGTCGACCTCGAAAGTCACGGTGCACGAAGCCGTGAATATCAGCGACACAACGACCAGCTACCTGGTCGTGGAGCCCAAGGGGCGATGAAGTTTGGGTTCAGAGTCTGAATCGGAGTTTTAACTCTGACCCCAAATATTCACGGGGCTCACATTATGCGCTGGACAAAACACTGAAACTCAAGCCCGCCCTGTTTTCAAGTCGCTCGATGAAGCGTTGATCGAACACGGTGGCCGTGGTCCAAAAACCTCCGCCCTTTTGTCCCTTATCAATATCAAAGGCCAGGCTCAAACCGGCTTGAGCAAGCATCTTGGCGCTTGAACCATAGCCCGGGTCGCGGTCACCAGTGACTTTGGTTTTGATTCTCTGGCCATCTTCGGTTTCTCCAAATAACCGGATGTCAAAGAAGCCCTTGGCCTGAGCCTCCGGGCTGGGGCCCTCGCCGGGTTTGGGCAGCATGTAGTTCTCCATCAACCAACGGGTGGGCTGGAGTGCAGCGCCTGCCAGGAATAGCCCCAGGCCCAATACAAAACCTGTTGCGCCGAGGCGTCCCTTGACTCCCTTGCCCATTAAAACCGACTCGTCGTACCTGAAGTCATCACCATAGGCATTGCCGCTCAGAGCGTTGCTGCGGTGAACCACGCGGGTATTGATGCCCGCCATGATAAAGGGGCCTGCCCACTGCTGGGATTCGGGATCGTATTCAGGCGAGGTGACATTGTGCTGCCGCGTTGTAAACCCGTGATTGTCGGGACAGATGGAGTACGGATCGGCCAGTTCTTTCCGCAGCTCAGCGCTTTTAGCGGCCTCTTTGGTGATATTGAGCACACTGGCGATGGTGCCGCCCGAGGCTGCGCCACGCATGGCTTTCACGCGCATGCGAACTGTCGTGCAAGCGGCGCCAGCCTGCGCTTGTGCCGCCTGCTGCAAATGCCAGACGCCCATGTCCGAGGGAATGGAGTCAAATCCGCAGCTGTGCACTATGCGTGCGCCTGTTTTTTCGGCTTGATCCTGGTAGCGGGTGATCATGCGCCTAACCCATTGCACTTCACCCGCGAGGTCGCAATAGTCCGTGCCCGTTGCCGCGCACACTTTGACCAATGGCTCGCCGTAAAGAGCGTAGGGACCGACGGTGGAGATGATGACTCTGCTTTGCTCGCACAGGCTATTGAGCGCCGCTTCGTCAGCAGCATCCGCCGTCAGCAGCGTGAGCTGTTTTGCTGCTGCGCCAAGGCCGTCGCGCAATTTTTCCAGCTTGTCCTTGGAGCGCCCCGCTGCCGCCCATTTGACTTTGCCATCTGTGCCGTATTCTTTGACCAAATATTGGCAAAGAATTTCACCGACAAAACTGGTGGCGCCAAAAACGATAAGATCAAATTTTTGTTTGCGCAACAGGCTTCCATGAATGAATGCGTGGACTGGCTGTTGTAACCCATCCGCCTTGCAAAGTGCAAATCGCGGTTTTACCCGCCCGGCATTGTTGTTGCTGCGCGCTGGCTATACGCACGTTCCTTATAACGCACCAAAAATCAAAAATGGAATGGTCAATTACTGCCAGGTGCTACTCGAAACCATCACAGAAAATACCGCAGAGTTTCCAACCCAGACCCTGAATCACATTCTGGGTTGAGTCAGGGTTACTCTGACTGCGCCATCCCACCGCAACGCGCCCCTCATATCCCGAAATACCAGGAAATCCCTGGCTGTCATCAGTCCATTGATTCACCTGGAATTGCGGCGTTACGAACTGGTCAGCCTGCGAAATAATCCGGCCCTCAACGCTGCTGGGTTCGATGTCGTTACCGGTGCTGCTATCACTCTCCCAAACTACGAAGAAGTTGTCGCCAAAACCGCTCACTCCAGGCCAATCCTGCGTGCCTGTTATCAAGGAGTTGATGCGAAAATCCGAGCCCTGGGGTGCTGCTGTTGCACTCAGAACTCGTCCGCGAATTTCGGTGCTGTTGTCCAACTCGTCAACGTCGGTCCAGACCACCAACATACGTCCATCATCGGCTGTGGCCACCTTGGTTTCATCTCGCAAAACGTTCAAGTCAAGGGTGCTGACCTGGAAATCATTGCCAACGGGTGTCGCGTTGGCCTGAAAGCGTCGACCATGAATCTCGGGCCGCGACCACGCAACGAAAAAACCTCCGTCCATCATGCCAGTGACTGAACAGTCGAGCTCCCCTATTGATAACGTGGAGTTAACCTGAAACTGGCTACCGTTGGGCGTACCGTTGGCATTAACCAAACGTCCCTGGATGCTGTTACCGTTGTCGGTGCCGTTTGTCTGGCTGCTTTGCCATACCACCACGTAACCACCGCCGGTAAGCGAGGCTACATCGGCGCTGATATCGGATGCCTGAAGGCTTTGCAGAGTGCTGAGTAGTTGCTCTCCACCTTTGGTCGATCCATCGGCGTTATAAGTATGGCTTCGTACCATTTTTCGTTCGAAATTGTCTTCGGGGTTAGGTGGTTCTGCGCTCTGCCAGATCACCAGGAAAGAGCCATCTGCCTGCACCGCTACACGTGGTGAGTCTTGAGTATTCAGTGTGAGCGTGTTCACCTGAACCGGGTCGACGAGCGAATTATTGTCTTCATCGAAAATCCGCAAGGCAACTTCCTGTCCGGAGATGCCCAGCGATTCTGACCAGACAAAGATTTTCCGACCGCGATAGTCTACTGCTGCGTCAGGCGTTCGCGGGTCACCACCCAGTTTCACATCGGCCGGCCCGTCCACCCAGACTTCGGGTTCAGCTTCACCAGCACCATCGGCCAAGACAGAATGACTGACTGCAGCTCCGATGACCAGCAACATGACTCCGAGCATGTAACTCAAACGTTGGCGTTTTTGCCTGCCAACGCGCCGGAATTGAACCGGCAGCTGTTCGCCATCGAATTGAATCTGCATACCTTACCTCCTCATTGTCCATCCTATTACTATAGGTGAAGCCGCAGAAATTTCGTAATCAGGTGAATCGCCTGGTTTCCCGGCCAAAAATGGGGTCGGATCCAATTTTCGCCAAAATTTGCATCCGACCCCATTTTTTGGATTAAATTGTATTCTACCCCGTTTCTTGGACCCCGTTACTGGATACATTTTTCATCGTTTTGGACATGAACATGTGTCCAGCTTCATTTTCGATGCGAACTGAGGGCAGATGATGTTACGAATTCTGAATTGGTTGTTGGCCTGCCTGGCTATCCTGATCCTGGCCGGATTGGTTTTCCTGGAGATTCGCCAGATTTACGGTAACCGCAAGGCAGCCCGGCTGATTGCCGAGTTCCAGGTCGAAACCGTCGAAAATTTCGGGGCCACCCGATCGCTCAGGATACTGCCCCTGATCGAGTATCACAGTAGCGACCTGGCGCTGCTGAGCGAGGTCGGAGTTTCCTACCTGGTGGAAACCGACGACTTGCGCATCCTGTTCGATGTCGGTCACAACGCAATGGCGGAATCTCCGTCGCCGCTGCAGCGCAACATGGAAACGCTGGGCATCGATCTCGCGAGTATTGATCTGGTATTCCTTTCCCACAACCACCTCGACCATTCCGGCGGCCAGCGCTGGGTCATGAAAAACACTTTTTCGCTGGGTAATGAACAGGAGCCGTTTCCCAACCCGGATACCTGGGCTGTGGTACCGCAAGGTGTCACATACCCGGGGATGAAGACATTCGTTGCGTCAAAACCCATGTCGATCGGCAAGGGGCTGGGGACCACGGGCGTCGGCAGTTCGGGAACGATGCCGCGCCAGCTGGTTCTGGGCTGGATCGAGGAGCATTCGCTGGTAGTCAATGTCGAGGGCCTGGGGGGTGTGTTGATCGTCGGTTGCGGGCATCAGCCCGTGCCGAATCTCATTCTGCGTTACGAGGCCGCGTTCGAAGAACCGCTCTACGGAGTGGTCGGTGGCCTGCATTTTCCTGTGCCGCAGGGACGGATCATGGTCGGCCCCATCGATGGACAGCGATTGCTGGCTTCGGGGGAAGGGCTACTGAACCCAATGACGATGAGCGAGGTTGAGCAGCATGTGGCGGTGCTCAAGCTGCGCAACCCTGGGCTGGTTGCCGTGGGCAGTCACGATAGCAGTGACGAGGCCATCGAATTGCTGCGCCGCCAATTCGGCGATCGCTTCCGCCACCTCCGCGTGGGCGAAGAGATCCTGATCGGTGCCGCTCGATAAAAGGGGCCGGATACACTAGAAGTGGCCGGTGATGGAAACTGGTATTTCGAACCTGACGCGAGACCAGACTACGGCAACCAACCCACGCGACCGTCAGATACCTCACTCTTATCGCGCAGGTATACTCTGATCCCATGAGTTATTGATTCGGTATGACGAATCACCGATAAAAGAGCAATTAGAATGAACTTACTTGATCATCAACTTGCTGAAGGACACCCATGCGTATCGATTCGTTTTTGGAGGCGCTGGGTTCGACAGCGTGTCAACCAAACTCATCACTACCGGCTGCTGGCCACACTCCTTTCACTGGCTTCTCTTAGCTTCGCGCCCGTCATGGCGGATGGTGACGCCGCCATCACCAGGTATGCCGGAGGTCAGGTCTTCGACGGTGGCCAGTTCCAGGCGCGCGACCTGTGCGTGCGCTCAACCGAGCTGGTTGCCTGTCCGTCTGCCCCCGATGCGGAGATAGATGTACATGGCGCCTACATGGCTCCTCCCTTCGGCGACGCACATACCCACCACTTCGACGGCCCGGGCACCTTGGCCTGGCACACTTCGATCGCCATGGAATCGGGCGCGTTCTACGCCATGAACATGACCGCCATGACCAGCCAGGTGCAACTGATACGCGACCGTATGAGAGGCCCGGGTAA
>CAMYKC010000074.1:3783-22662 GCA_947258865.1 uncultured Lysobacterales bacterium | reverse complement strand
CGGGCTTCGACGAGAAATCGCTTCCCACGATCCCGGATGCCGAAAATTCCCGCATCTCTGCGGTGCGGGCCGCCCGAAATGATGACGCAACCCGAGCAGAACGCTAAAGATCGATTTGACATTTTGCTCCCCGTTAGACTTAATTGAGGGACGTTAAGGCGTTCGACCTAAGAAACCCACCCACCTTCCCGGCCTGGGTCTCCCTCTGGCGGAGACCTCACTCCGGCTGGGTTCACTCGTTAGATCCTGGAGAGCATGAATGAAACGATTGGCGATTCTGTTTGGATGTCTGATGCTGTTTGCCAGCCCGGCAATGGCAATCAGCGAATTCGGCAAACAGTGGAAAAGCTGGGCAGTGCATGGCTGGGTCAGGAACCTGTTTGACGAGGAGTACAACACGCGCGGATTTTCATTCGGGCTGGAGCCGCCCTGGTTCGAGAGATCCCGCTACACCAGGCTGGGTGATCCAAGGCATTATGGAGTGACCGTCAGTTACCGCTACTGAACCACCGGGAGATTGAAACATGAACATTGTCGCCGAGTTGAGCCTGTATCCACTAAAAGACGGCCCCGTGCCGGACATCATTGAATTCATCGAGGAAATGCAGGCGCAGCAAGGTATCGAAATCGTCACCAACCAGCTGAGCACACAGCTGCGCGGTGACTTCGACGCGGTGAGCGGCGCCATCGGGCGGTGCATGCGCAACGCGATGGCGGCGCCGAATACCGTGGTCCTGGTCGTCAAATATCTGAATGTCGACCTGGAGATCGGGCGGTCGCCGAGCCTGACTCCGGAAGCCTGATATTGGAACTGCCTTTCACCCTGTTGCAGTGGTGGGAAATGCTGGCTGTCGTGCTCGCCGTCGCCTACCTCGTGCTGGCCATCCGCCAGAATATCTGGTGCTGGGCGGCCGCTGCTATCAGCACATTGCTGTATCTCTACATCATGTACGAAGCCAGCTTGTACATGGAATCGGCACTGCAGCTGTTCTACCTGGCCATGGCCGCATACGGCTGGCAGCAGTGGCGGCGCGGCGGCGATCAGGGGCAGGAACTTGAAGTCAGTACCTGGCCCATTCGCTTTCACCTGGTGGCCATTGCTGGCGTCATGCTGCTGGTTTTCGTCAGCGGTGAATTGCTTGAACGATACAGCAACGCGGCCCTCCCGTTCCTGGACTCATTCACCACCTGGGGCGCCATGGTAGCGACCTACATGGTGGCCCGTAAGATTCTCGAAAACTGGATCTACTGGTTCGTGATCGATGCCGTATCGATCGGTCTATACCTCAGCCGCGAGCTTTACTTTACCGCGGCCCTGTTCGCCGCCTACCTCGTAATGATTGTGATCGGCTACCGCAGCTGGCGGGCCAGCATGGATGGATATCCGGCATGACATTCGAAACCGGAATGGTCTCACCGGAGCAAGCGCTTCTTGCCATCCGCGGATTTTCCGGCGCGCGAATCCGGTCCCGGCTCTCGAATGGCCCGACCAACGCCAGTTACCTGGTTGAGCGGTTGGGCGATCAGTACGTGTTGCGACTGGATAAGCCGGAGGCGGCCAGGCTGGGCCTGGACCGGGCGCTCGAGCGAAGGGTGGCCGAAATTGCCGCCGCCGCCGGCCTGGGGCCCGAACCACTCTTCTTCAACCACGAATCCGGCATCTGCCTGCGCCGGTTCATACCGGGCAGGGCCTGGAGCGAATCCGATCTTGCCAAACGGGTCAATCTCGAACGCCTTGCCGGCGTCTTGCGAACCCTTCACGATCTGCCGGCCCAGGTTTCGGACTTCGATCCGCTCGCCGCGGTCAGGCGTTACACAGAGCAAGTCGATACGCCAGAAGCACGGCGGATCTGCAAGCGGGCCGAACGACTGGGCTCGCTCATCGACTCGGCCCGGCAGCAGCCGGCCCTGTGCCATAACGACCTGGTTTGCGACAACATCGTTGCCACCGCGGGCGAGAAACTGATGCTGATCGACTGGGAATATGCCGGAGCCGGTGATCCCTTCTTCGACCTGGCGGTCGTAGTGCAGCATCACAGGCTCCGTGAGGATCTCAGCCATTATTTCCTGGAAGCCTACCTGGGGCATTCTGCATCCGGTGAGGACAGGGACAGACTGTCGCTACACTGCCGTTTCTACCGGTGCCTCCTCGACCTCTGGAATCTCAGGATCTCGCTGTAGAAGCGCGCCATGCGCGCGACAGCCGGCCTTGCCGGTAATATGCTTTACAAATACAGAAGGTATCAGGTACCTGTGTGCCAGACACGCTCGAGACATCCCTGTTCGCTCGTCATCTGTTCCCGACAGATGGCGGTCTTGCACACAGGTACCCGACACCTCTCTCGTCATGTACCGGATTCGCCGACGCGGCCAACTTTCACACAGGGTTAGTTTTCGACAGCCTGCCGACTGCTAAAGGCATGGGCAATGGTGGACTGGTCGGTAAATTCCAATTCACCGCCCAGCGGCACACCATGGGAAATGCGGCTGACCGCGACACCCTGTTTTTGTGCCATCCGCTGCAGGTAATAGGCTGTCGCTTCGCCTTCCACGGTCGGATTTGTGGCGATGATCATCTCACGTGGCGGGTTATTGTTGAGCTGCTCTGCCAAATCTTCCAGGCCCAGCTCTTCAGGGCCAATCCCGTCCAGCGGAGACAGGCGGCCCATCAAAACGAAGTAGCGGCCCTGGTAGCCCGTCGCCTGCTCGATGGCCATCACGTCACTGGGCGTTTCGACGATACAGAGCAAAGACTTGTCACGTTTCTCATTGCCGCAGATCAGGCAGATTTCTTCTTCGGTCAGATTCCGGCAGACACGGCAGCGGCCGATACGTTCCATTGCCGCATCCAGCATCGTGGAAAGGTGCTTGCCGCCCTCCCGGTTGCGCTCCAGCAGGTGCAGGGCCATGCGCTGGGCCGATTTCGGCCCAACGCCGGGCAAGCAACGTAAGGCCTCAATAAGCTGATCGAGCAGGGGTTCGGAATTCACGGAAAGCCGGTCAGAAAGGCAGCTTCATCCCGGGCGGCAGGTTGATGCCTGCGGTCATGTCCGACATGCGGTCCTGCATGGTCGAGGCTACCCGGTTGACTGCATCGTTGATCGCCGCGGCCACAATGTCTTCCAGCATTTCACGGTCGTCAAGCAGAGAGGGGTCAATTTCCACCCGGCGAACGGCGTGTTTACCGGTCATGGTTACCTTGACCAGGCCACCAGCGGCTTCGCCGGTGACTTCCATGTTGGCCAGTTCTTCCTGCGCCTTCTGCATTTCCTGTTGCATTTTCTGGGCCTGTTGCATCAGGCCAGCGAGATTACCTTTCATGTTCAATGGCGTTCCTGAAATGGGTCGGTGTGTTTATTGTAGTGGTTGAATCGAGTCTTCGACCACGCTCGCGCCCATTTGTTCTTCCAGCTCCTTCACGGTCGGATCGTCCCTGATGGCTTTTTCAGCTTCGGTCATGGTTTGCCGGAGTTTTTGCTCGTCGATAGCGGCGGCGGTTTGCAGCTTCCTGCCATCTTCGTCGACGAGCCTTACGCTGATCGCGTGGCCCAACTGGTTGCTGATGGCTTCGCCAAGACGATCGACGCAATTCTCTGAGCCCAGGTGCCGCAGCGCGGGGGCGATGACAAATTCCCAGCGGTCATTCGAACAGGACTTTAGCTGGACATTGCGGGCCAGCTCACGAACCTGTCCGGAAAGGTTCAGATCATTCAGCAATGAAACCCAGTCGGATCCGGATGGTTCATCCATGATCTCCAGGGTTGCTTCGGCTTGGGTTGCTTCGGCTTGGGTTGCTTCGGCCTTGGCCGATGTGGCCGCGATTGGTGTGGCCTCGGTGGGTGGATTGCGCTTTCCAATCGCATGGGTGGCGGTGGGCTGAGCCGCGGACGAGGTTTTTGACGCCTTGTCTGGCTGACCTGATTCCCGCGCAGGTGAAGGCGCAGTGGTGCTGCCAGTTTCTGCCGGGGCCGGCCGGAAAGCCAGCATGCGCAGCAGGGTCATTTCCAGGCCAGTACGCGGGTCCGGGGCCAGCCCCAATTCGCTTCGTCCCTTGATGGCAATCTGGTAGAACAACTGCGCGTCTTCAGCGCCGATCAGCCCCGCCAGTTTTTCAATCGCTTCCCAGTCACTGCGCTCGGGGTCCCGATAGCCGGGGGCGCATTGCACCAACGTGACCCGATGGAGTACTTCGGCCAGGTTCAGAAGCACCGATCCGAGATCCCGCGACTGGGCAACCAGTTCATCCACAATGCTGAGCAGGCTTTTTGCGTCATCGGTCGCCAGGGCCCGGATCATGGAGATGACGTGCTCGTGGTCGACCAGGCCCAGCATCTTTTCCAGGTCGCTCATGACCAGCTTGCCGCCTCCGAAAGCGATCGCCTGGTCGAGCAAACTGAGACCGTCGCGCATACTGCCGTCCGCCGCGCGGGACAGGATGGTCAGGGTCTCGGGCTCGGTCTCGATGCCTTCGGTTTCGACCAGGGTTTTCAGGTAAGCGCTGATCTGATCGGGTAGCAATCGCCGCAGGTTGAAACGCAAACAACGGGACAGGATGGTGACCGGGATTTTTTGAGGGTCAGTGGTTGCCAGCACAAACTTCACGTGCGGCGGGGGCTCTTCCAGCGTTTTGAGCAGAGCGTTGAAACTGCTGGGCGAGAGCATGTGAACTTCGTCGATGATATATACCTTGTAGCGGCCACGCGAAGGTGTGTACTGAACGGATTCCAGCAATTCCCGCATGTCGTCTACGCCGGTGCGCGATGCCGCGTCGATCTCGATCATATCGACGAAACGGCCTTCGTCCACATCCACGCAACTGCCGCATTCGCCGCAGGGCTTCGAACTCATGCCCTTCTCGCAGTTGAGGCACTTGGCCAGGATGCGCGCAATGGTCGTTTTGCCCACGCCACGGGTGCCGGTGAACAGAAAGGCATGGTGCAGCCGTTCCTGGTCCAGGCCATTGATCAGAGCCTGGGAGACATGCTCCTGGCCAACCAGTTGGTCAAAGGTTTTGGGGCGCCATTTGCGCGCCAGGACCTGGTAGCTCATGGGGTCTCTAAAAGGCGGTTGCCGTGGTCGAAGATCATGGGAAGGCAACTATAGCAGAATGGGGGAGAAAATAGGCGATGGGATCCCCAAGCCTCTGACACTGGCCAGGCGTGTAATCAGCTCGGCGGCCAGACCGCCCTTGGCGATATTCCGCTTAATGGTGGCGACCCCCGCCCGCCACACCCCGGCGCCCGAGTCCGTTGCTGCCGCTGCTCCCTTCCGGGCCTGACGGGGTTCACAACTTATCGTCGCGAGGGGACCGGCGGGGGCCACCATTGACTGATCCCGGCATGCTGGTTCACGGATGACCAATCAGCAGGGGAAAGGCATTGTGCCGGAACGGAGTGGCCCGTTCAAGCGTCAGCCGCGTAATGATGGCATGGGTATTTTCCTACGACGCGCGAGGGTCATTTGCGCTACAGCCTGGGGGGATTGCACGTTTAAGCTGATTCCCGCAATACGCGATATTTTCAACCCATCTAAACAGGGGATAGCTGATATGAAATTTCTACTCACTCTGCTCGTCGCCGGTATGCTGGCCGTGTCTGCCTGGGCAGCCGAACCGGTGAATGTGAACACTGCCACTGCCGAGGATATATCCGAAAATCTCAAAGGCATTGGCCTCAACAAAGCGAAGTTGATTGTTGCCTACCGTGAAACCAACGGTTCATTCCTGCACGTTGATGAACTGGTCAACGTCAAGGGGATCGGTATCAAGACCGTCGATCGAAACCGGGGTCTTATCCTCTTGAGTGACGCCGCCATTCCGGCGACCGACTGAATCCTGCCAGCCGGCATGTTCCCCGGGCCGGCACGACCTGCCCGGGGATTTTTTGGTCAATGCTGTGGCGGCTAAAAAAATGCAGTTTCTTTGTCTCATGTTTTGAGAACCATCAGGGCTTTAATACATTCAGACGACTGAATTCAAATGCCCAGGAGTACACGATGAAAGCAAACCAGGAACTTATAGGAAAAACCATTACCGGGGTCGTAGCGGTAAACCAGCCGGGTGAAGACGTGCGCGAAATCTGGATGCTGCAGTTCTCGGACGGTTCACACGTAGAGTTCGTTTCACCACAGGCCAGGAGGCGGCTGCGGCGGGGCGTCAGGAGGAAAAAAGCAGTCATTTCGAGGCCACCAAACGAGCTTCAATTGGCGTTAAGCGTCACTTGAAAACTTATCCACAAATGCTGTGGATAACCCTGTGAAGAAAGTCACGGTGCCTCAGACATCGTGCGCATCGCTTTGGATTGATCAAAAAATGATCACTATAAATACGCCTAGTAAAAACAATCACTTATGGTGGTGACGGTGACAGATAATTGCATCAGTCTCTGTAAAAATTCTGTCACACGGACAATCAGGCACTTGTGCATAAAAAATTCGAATTCAATCGAGGAAATGGCCGTAACTTATTGAAAAAATATTTTTAAGGTTCTGATTTTGACTTCATTTACGCGCCTTCGCGTGACCCGTGAGTTTCTTGCCCGTGCCTAGAGGTCACTGATACCGGATTCAAGCACCCAGGCGTCCAGTTTGTCGAGTATATCCAGTGCATCGGGCTCATTTTTTTTCAGGCCCCGCAGTTCATGCATCTCGGCCCTGAAGGCATCGAGGGTGAAATAGGGTGGATCGGCCGCCTCTATCAAACGCATCCTGCGGTCCTTGTTCCAAATACGGGCCTCTTCGAGATCAAGTGTCTCAGGATAGTTTCGTGCCCGGAAGCGGAACAGCATCAGCTTTAGCCGTTCGTCCTGAAATGTCCACAAGTGACTGGCCAGATCGCCGGGAGAGAGGTTCAGGATCTTGTTCATCAGATGACGGTCGGCTGCTGAAAAGAATCCACCACTGTATAACATTCGATCCGGATCCGAACTGTCTTCGAAGCGGTCAGAGAGGGTCGAAAACACCTCGATGACTTTCTCGCGGACCGGGCCGAGTGCGGGAAGAAGATCGCGTGCGTGCTGGAGACACCGTTCAGGGTCAATATTGATCCGAGCGGTATCCACGCCTTTGATTGTTCCGAGTGGCGCAACCATCGGAACGTGATTGCTGTGAATCACTTTCAATGGGAGTCGCTCGATGTTTTCGGGCAGGTCGTCCGCAGCGGTGAATACCAGGTCATGGATCGTGGCGGCAGGTTCGGTGATCAGCGGAGAGGGATCAGCGGAAAGATCGAACACGATCACCGATTTGGGCCGGTCGGGCATCACCGCCAGGGGTAGAACGAGTGTCGTACATCCTCGGACAGCCGGGATACGCGCGGAGCTGTGCAGCACGGGTTTCGGCTCAACCGTGTCGAGTAAACCGGCCACTCGGGCTTGATCGCGCATTTCCAGCGCCCACTCGAATAATCGGGGTTGAGCGTTCTTGAGCAGGCGCGCCAGGTCAATGGTTGCGCGCACATCAGCCAGCGCGTCGTGTGCGCCCTCGTGGGCGATGTCATTGGCCCCGCTAAGATCTTCCAGGCGAAAACTCGGTTTACCCGGCTCGTGCATCGGCCACTCGATACCTTCGGGGCGAAGCGCGTAACACATGCGCGCGAGGTCAATCAGGTCCCAGCGCGAGTTGCCGTTCCTGTATTCACGCTCGTAAGGATCACGAAGGTTGCGGTAAAAAAGGTTGCGGCTAAAGACATCGTCAAATCGAATACTGTTGTAGCCGGCGCTACAAGTGCCGGGTTGCATCATCTCTTTATGAATGCGCAGCGCGAATTCGGTTTCAACCATTCCTTTGTTGCGCGCTTCCTGTGGTGTGATGCCAGTGATCAGACAGGCCATGGGCTGGGGCAGGACATCGTCTGCCGGAGCACAATACCAGGTAACGGGATCACCAACCGGATTCAGCCCCGCATCCGTTCGCTGGGCTGCAAACTGTGCCGGCCGGTCAGCCATTGGATTAGCCCCAAACGTTTCGTAGTCGTGCCACAGGATTGAACGGGGAGGCTTCATCATGATGTCTCGCAGAGGGTGATGTCGTGGCCGCGGTCGGCCTCCATGCTCAGATCAGCCCATTCGGAATGGGTGTTTTGCATATGGTTTACGATGTGCTCGAACGGTCCCAGGAAGATTTCGACGTCCCTGCGGTTTTCCAGATTTCTTTCCTTCAATTCCCGTTCCTGCTGCCAGCGCCAGTCAACCACACAAGTCCAATCCGGTACGAGAATGTACCACACCTGGTCGAGGCGAATTTGCAGCGCCTGGTAGTATTTCTTCCATGCTGTTAGCAACTCGCGACGCCAGAGCCCATCGGGATCTTCGTTGCGCTCCAGTTCATTGACCGGTTCGGCCATTTCTGGCTCAGACAAAGGCGGCGCACCGACGAACCAGCCTTCGAGAAAAGTCACGCGGGGTAAACAGCCCGGGGTGCGCCACGAATGCCTGGGTTTACGGTCATCGAGGGACTTGTCGAAAACAGGAAGAAGCAAGCCGTCGACATCGCCTTTCCGTATCTTGTCCAGGTCACTTGTCAGCCGTTCGAGTTCGTGCGTGCCGGGTACACCGCGATGACGGAATAGAGGATGCCTGGCGCGCGCCAGCGCATCACGCTGAACCCGGCCCAGGTAATAGTCATCGAGCGACAGGCGGCAAGCTGGAATGCCAGCCTGGTCCAGGCAGTGAACCAGCAAGCGGGACAGGGTTGATTTGCCACTTCCGGGCGCGCCTGCAATCCCGATGGCCATGATCCGGTCTGTATTGGTGAGCCCGATCAGCCGTTCGGCCAGCACCGCCAGCGACTGGCGGTTGGAATCGCCAAGGCCTGTATGTTTCCTCAACCAGGACGTCGCCGAGACTTGAATATTCGGTGCTTGGACTTGATTAAAGGACATGACACCATGTTACCGAATCGCGTGATCAAAAAAGGCGGCAAATGAAGAACGGCGTAACTCAAGACAAAACGGAGCAAGGATGAGCAGGCAGACCGAAGCATTCCAGGAGCTGTTGAGCCTGATGCAACTCGAATCCCTGGAAGTCAATCTGTTCCGGGGCGTGAGCCGCGACATCGGAACGGAACGGGTATTTGGGGGTCAGGTGCTTGCGCAGGCGTTGCTCGCCGCCAGTAAAACCGTTGACGATCGGCTGGTGCATTCCCTGCACTCATATTTCCTGCGCGCCGGCGATCACAAGGCGCCCATCGTTTATGACGTGGATCGCAGCCGTGATGGCCGCAGCTTCAGTTCGCGTCGCGTGGTGGCCATTCAACACGGGCGTCCAATCTTCACACTGGCGGCTTCGTTCCAGGTAGAGGAAGAAGGCCTTGACCACCAGTTCGAAATGCCTGACGTACCTGGGCCGGAAGAAGTCCATGCGATTGATCTTTTAGCGCGCGAAGAATTTGACCATATGCCGGAAAACATGCAGCGCTGGCTGGATCGCTTTGGTCCATTCGAGTTCCGGGCGATCCGGGGAGCCGATCCCCATGACCAGGTGCCCAAACCACCTTTAAAAGACCTGTGGTTCAAATTGCATGGTGAACTGACGGATGATCCCCGATTGCACCGGGCACTGCTCGCCTACATTTCCGATTTCCACCTGGTGGGAACGGCCACCCTGCCGCACGGTATTTCCTGGGTCCAGGGTAAGTTGATGATGGCCAGCCTCGATCACGCGATGTGGTTTCACCGGGACTTTCGGCTGGATGACTGGTTGCTTTATTCCTGCGACAGCCCCAGCTCCAGCGGCGGCAGAGGGCTGGCGCGTGGAATGATCTATGACCGCCAGGGCCGGCTTGTCGCGAGCACGGCACAGGAGGGTGTCATGCGCCTTCGCCGGGAAAAAACTTGAACAGGAGAGCCAGAAAATGAGTCAACAGACAGGCAACTTTGCTGCTGGATGTTTTTGGGGCGTCGAAGCTCGCTTCCGCGAGCTTGCCGGTGTCGAGGACGCGGTGTCCGGCTACATGGGCGGGCACACCGAAAATCCCAGCTATAAACAGGTCTGCGGGGGAGACACCGGTCACACGGAAACGGTGCAGGTCACTTTCGATGACGTGCAGATCAGCTACCGGGACTTGCTCGACGTATTTTTTGACATGCATAATCCAACCACGTTGAACCGCCAGGGACCGGATTTCGGTAGCCAGTACCGCTCCGCCATTTTCTTTCAAGATGAACAACAGAAAGCCACTGCCGAGCAGAAAATCAGCGAAGTCGATGCTTCGGGTAAGTGGCCGGATCCGGTGGTAACGCAAGTGACCCGCGCCGGAACTTTCTGGCGTGCCGAGGAATATCACCAACGGTATTTTGAAAAAAACGGTGGTGGCTATTGCGGCATCTAGCTTTTCAACTTGCTCACAATCCATAGCAGGAGCACCGCGCCAATCGTCGCGGTGATGATCGACCCGATGATGCCGGCGCCAAGGTTGGCGCCGAATAATCCGAACAGCCATCCACCCAGCACACCCCCGATAACACCGACGATGATATTCATCAGGATGCCCTGACCCTTGCCTTTCATGATCATGCCGGCCAGCCAACCCGCGATACCACCCACTACGAGCGATGCAAGCAATCCTTCCATGTCGATTCCTCTTGGTTGCAGCGGAGCCAGTGATTTCAGCGACCCCGGAACTTTGCTGTTGATAGCGGTCGGAATGAAATAGCCGCCCGATTCAGTTTAAAATACCTCAGGCGAATTTAAAACTCGCCAAATATGGATGGAGGAATTCAGTGCAAGGGAAAGCCGGGAAATCACTCTGCGCGGGCGCATTAATGAGCGTCCTGCTGGCGCTATCGGCGCCCACGGTTGGCCAGGCGCAGGTCTACAAGTGGGTTGACGAAAATGGTGTGGTGACTTTCTCCAACATTGCGCCGCCGGAAAACCAGGACTTCAAGGTCCTGACATTTCCATGCTATGCCTCGGATCCCAAGTGCCGCTCTGTCAGCTGGGAAAAAGTTCCTCTGAATACCCGTTCATTTGCGAACGAGATACGCTCAGCAGCATTGTTCAATTCGGTTGAGGAGTCTTTGATCCGTGCAATCATCCATGCCGAGTCTGCCTACCAAGCGGATGCCCGGTCACCGAAAGGCGCACAGGGATTGATGCAATTGATGCCCGCCACCCAGGCCGAGTTACAGGTATCCGACCCCTATAATCCGGAAGACAATATTCGCGGTGGTGCGCAATACCTGGCCCAACTGCTTACTGAATTCGATGGTGACTTTGAACTGGCGGCAGCGGCATACAATGCCGGCCCCAGCGCAGTCTACAAGTATGGTGGTATCCCCCCGTTCGACGAAACCCGCGAGTACGTCAGGCGCGTCCGTATCCTTTACCGCCGTTACGATCAGGTCCTGTAGGAGCGGGCCACGCCCGCGATTCTTCTCCATCCGAAGTAAATCGCGGGCGTGGCCCGCTCCTGCTCATCAATAGACCAGGCGTGCGTCGCTGACCATGTCGCGCTCACCGAGCGCGGCCACCAGTTCTTCACAGGCTTTCACCTGCCATTCTTCGCCGAGCTCCAGTCGCGCGCGGGCCCGCGTGTTGCTGTAATTCAGCCAGACCTGTCCGGACCCGTCCTGGTAAGGAACGAAAGTTGCCTGCAGGGCAGCGCAGATATTCTCACCGGGTCCGCGAAGGGATATCTGGATGCCCTTGGCAAATCGGCTTTTTGCTTCGGACAGCGTCATCATCTTCTGGGCGTTCATACGGAAACCGCCAGAGAAGGCATCGGTTGACACCCGGCCCTCGACCACGATGATCTCATCTTTGTTAATGAGTTCTGCGTAGAGTGCCCAGGTATCGTCAAACAGAGCGGCCTCGATACGTCCGGAATGATCCTCAAGGGTAACGAATGCGCCACGATTGCCGCGGCGGCGAATGGCCTTGACCAGGCCGGCGAGCACCATGGGGATTCCGTGCCGGTTACCTTTGCTCTCGGCGGACATGCGGCCTTCCACATTGCCCAGCACGCAAGTCGTGAACCGCGCCAGATCTTCCACCTGCAGTTCCACGGGATGTCCGGTCAGATAAAGTCCAAGTGTGTCTTTTTCTGCCTGCAGTGCCTGCAGGCGTGTCCATGGCCGAACGGTCTTATGGTCGACGATATGAGGTGCTCGCGTCTCGCTTACATTTCCGAACATGTCCTGCTGGCCTGATTCCAGGTCGCGCTGGTATTGCTCCGCAGCCTGTATCGCCTCCGGCAATTCGTGCAGCATACGGGCACGATTGCCATCCGGGTCCAGTTCGTCGAAGGCGCCAGAGCGTGTCAATACGTCCATGGCGCGTTTGTTCACCTTGTGGTGATCAACCCGGTTGCAGAAATCTGAGAGGTCGTTGAACGAACCGTTCGCTTCTCTTTCAATCTCGACAACATCGATAGCGGCGTGGCCCACGCCTTTGAGCGCACCGAGACCATAGCGGATGGTGTTGTCATCGACCGCGGCAAAAGCGTGGCGAGAACGGTTTATGTCGGGAGGCAACACGCTCAACCCCAACTCACGGCATTCCTGGATAACTTCGTCTACCTTGTCGGTAGTGTCCATGTCTGAAGAAAGTACGGCGGCCATGAACTCAGCCTGGTAATGGGATTTGAGCCAGGCGGTCTGGTAGGCGATCAGCGCATAGGCAGCCGAGTGCGATTTATTGAAACCATAACCGGCAAAGGTTTCCATCTGGTCGAAGATCAGATTGGCCAGATCTTCGTCCACGCCCCGTTCCATTGCGCCCTCGACAAAGATGATGCGTTGTTTGGCCATCTCCGCCGGCTTTTTCTTACCCATCGCGCGGCGCAAGATATCGGCCGAACCCAGCGTGTAGCCGGCCAGTTCCTGGGCGATTTGCATGACCTGTTCCTGGTACAGGATGACGCCGTAGGTTGGCCTCAGGATGTGTTCGAGCGTCGGGTGGGGGTATTGGACTACCTCGCGGCCGTGTTTGCGGTCGATGTAACTGCCCACCATTCCGGATTCCAGTGGACCAGGCCGGAACAGGGCAACCAGCGCGACAATCTCGTCAAAGCTGTCTGGCACCAGCTTGCGGATCAGGTCCTTCATGCCGCGGGATTCCAGTTGGAACACGGCAGTGGTCTGGCAGGATTGCAGAAGCTTGAAAGCCTCCGGATCATCCATCGGAAGTTTTTCAAGTTCGATCGGCTCTTCGCCGGCTGCCGAGCGTTGCCGGTTAATGGTTTTCAGGGCCCAGTCAATAATGGTCAGGGTCCTGAGTCCCAGGAAGTCGAACTTGACCAGCCCAATGGTCTCAACGTCGTCTTTGTCGAACTGCGTTACGATGCTGCCGCCACCAGCTTCGCAGAACAGCGGGGTGAAATCCGTCAATCTGGATGGCGCAATGACGACACCGCCGGCATGTTTACCCGCGTTACGCTTCAGGCCTTCGAGCGACATGGCCAAGTCGATAATGGCCCGCGTGTCCTCCTCTTCGTCATATCGCTTCTTCAGTTGCGGCTCTTCCTTCAGGGCTCCTTTCAGCGTGATCCCCAGCGTCAGCGGGATCAGCTTGGCGATGCTGTCCACGAAGCCATAGCCATGGCCCAGCACGCGGCCGCAGTCACGCACGACCGCCTTGGCGGCCATCGAGCCGTAGGTGATGATCTGGCTAACCTGGTCGCGGCCGTATTTGCCGGCGACATAGTCGATCACCCGGTCGCGTTTCTCCATGCAGAAATCCACGTCGAAGTCGGGCATCGACACGCGTTCCGGGTTCAGGAAACGCTCGAAAAGAAGATCGTGCACCAGTGGATCGAGGTCAGTGATACCGAGTGCGTACGCCACCAGGGAACCGGCACCCGAGCCTCGCCCCGGGCCGACCGGAATATCGTTTTTCTTGGCCCAGTGGATGAAGTCGGCAACAATCAGGAAGTAGCCCGGGAAGCCCATTTCGTTGATCACATCGAGTTCGTGTTTCAGCCGTTCCCGGTAGTTCGTCTCGGGAAACTCATCGCTTGGCGGCAAAACCCTGAATCGATTTTCCAGGCCTTCCTCCGACACCTGTTTCAGGTAGTCATCGACAGTCGTTCCTTCCGGTGTTGGAAAATCAGGCAGGTGGTACGTGCCGAAGTCCATTTGCAGGTTGCAGCGCATGGCCAGGTGAACTGTGTTTTCGATCGCCTCGGGCAGATCGGCGAAAAGCGTCTCCATCTCCTCGGGGCTTTTCAGGAACTGTTCCTCCGAATAGCGGCGCTCACGGCGCTTGTCGGACAGTAAACGCCCGTCATGGATGCACACCCGGGCTTCGTGAGCCTGGTATTCCGACTTGTGCAGGAAGCGGACATCATTACTGGCGACAACGGGCAGGCCCAGCGCGCCAGCGATAGACAGGGCAGCGGGTTCATATCGCTGCTCCTGTTCACGGCCGGTGCGCTGGATTTCGATGTAGAAACGGTCAGGAAAACACTCGTTCCAATCTTCAGCCAATTGTCGGGCACGGTTTGGATGGCCGGCCAGTATCGCCTGACCGATATCGCCTTCGCGGCCAGCCGAGAGGGCAATCAGGCCTTCAGAGCAATCGCTCACCCAATCCCGGCGGACAAATGGGGCGCCATGGTACTGTCCGTCCAGGTATCCGCGGCTGAGCAGATCGCAGAGGTTCAGGTAGCCCGTCCTGTCCTGGCAGAGCAGAACCAGCCTCGATATATGATCCGGATCGTCCGGTGAGCGGAGAAGAACTTCCGCTCCGATAATTGGTTTGATGCCCGCTGCCTCTGCGGCGCGAAAAAATTTTACCAGTCCAAACAGATTGTGCTGATCCGTCACGGCGATGGCGGGCATTCCCAGTTCGCGGACTCTCTCCATCAACGGCTTGATGCGCACTGTGCCATCGACTATCGAAAATTCGGTATGAAGGTGAAGGTGAACGAACGGACTGGGCATCAGGGCGGTAGCAGGATCGGGTTCATTAATCGGGAAGAAGAATTGTAACCGATTCAGCGCCAAAAGATTATTTGAACCCGACCCCCTTTAATGATAAATTTCGCGCCCCGGGAAGCAAGACTCCGCTTTGCTATACTCGGGACAAGAAATGCCGGGCGCGTAGCTCAGCGGTAGAGCACTGTGTTGACATCGCAGGGGTCACTGGTTCGATCCCAGTCGTGCCCACCAGAAAATCGAAAAGCCGGCCTGATGTTTTATCAGGCCGGCTTTTTTTTGTTAAGTGCTAAACGCGCCGTGAATGAAAACGGCGCGAAATCTTCAACGGAGCCATTCCGGATGCTGCTTGTGACTCTTTTTCAACCACGATCTCGACGGCGGGCCTGGAAGGAGCGCGGGTAAACATCATGATCAGCGCGCCGACCAGGCACGCGACACCCGCAATCAGGAAGGGCGTCATCCAGCCGATGGGTGAGGCTCCGCCAGCGGCCGCATCCTTGAACACGCCAGCCAAAAGTGGCCCCAGGATTCCCGCCACACCGTATGAGGTGAATACCCAGCCGTAGTTCCTTCCAACTTCCTTATTACCAAAGTAGTCCGCGGTAATGGCCGGAAATAGGGCAAAAATGCCGCCGTAATTGAAGCCGATAATGGATGCGGCAATGATCAGCCCGGTCGCCAACCCGAAGTTGATGAAGCCATGGTACGTCGCCAGCATGATCAGGCCCTGGAAAGTCGACATCGCGATAATCGCAGTCTTGCGGCCAATCCGGTCGGAGATCATACCCCAGAGAATCCGGCCCAGGCCGTTGAAAATGGCATACCAGGCCATGGCCGTGCCGGTGATTACGATGGCGTTGTCCACGCCACGGAATTCAAGGGCATCGATACCGAACAACTGGATACAGTAGATAACCATCAGGCCGGCAATGGCCGAAGACAGGAACACCAGCCAGATCGAATAGAACTGCGGCGTCTTCAACATCCGCGACGGTGAGAAACCCTCGCCCCCCAGTTGCGCGGCTGCCTGAGCTTCCTCCGGGTGCCATCCTGCTGGCTGATAATCCTCGGGAGGATTGACCATTACGATACTCCCCAGCAAAACCAGGGCCGCGAAGACAATGCCGTAGATAACGAACACACTCTGCACCGGGGGCAGCCCGAAAACATCAGCATGATTGAGCAGGCCGCCAAACCAGGAACCGGCCAACTTGACCCAGATGGTTGCACCAAAACCGAATCCGGCAACCGCCAGGCCGGTAATCATTCCTTTCTTGTCGGGAAACCATTTCACTCCTACAGCGATCGGGACGACGTAGCCCAGGCCAATGCCGGCGCCGGCCACAATGCCTATAAACAGGAACTGTGCCCAGAACGTGCTGCCAAAAAAGCCGCCCAGTAAGAAACCCAGGCCCAGTAACAGGCCGCCAAGAACGGTCATCAGACGGGGACCGGTCCTGGCCTGCCAGCGCCCGGCCAATACCATCACTAGTGCAAAGGTCGCCAGTCCCGCCGAGAAAATCCATGCGGTCTGGGTGGCACTAAACTGGTAGATGCCGTCCGGGTCGGTCAAAAGCTTGGTGAAAACGGACCAGGCATAGAGCGCCCCCAGAGCCAGCTGAATGAGGATCGCACCCGCTACCACGAGCCAGCGGTTAGGTAGTCTATTAATATTCATAATAATTAATTTAACTAATTTTAATAAGGACTTAAGTCATAAACTGTCGAACAGATATCAAATAGGATTATGGGTAAGATTAAAGCAGTTAAAAATGATTGAGGTCACTCTTGGCTGCGATTATTGCCGACGCGGATAGACTAAAATCTACCAGGGCTGCGAATAAATCCATTACAATGATGCGCATGAAAACCCGGACACGAACTACCGTCTGAGGACGAAGAAAAGCAAAGCGAATCCGAAAGGGCGCTTTGCGCCTTTTTTTGTATGCGGGCAATAAGTTTTTTTGAAGGAGAAGCAGGGCCATGCCGGCAATCACGTTACCCGACGGAAGCCAAAGACAATTCGACCAGCCGGTCACGGTAATGGACGTTGCGTCCGATATTGGGCCGGGCCTGGCCAAGGCCACGCTGGCAGGCGAGGTAGATGGCAGGCTGCGCGACGCCAGCCACCTGATCGACGAAGATGCGAACCTGCGGATCATTACCAGCAAGGATCCAGAGGGCCTTGAAATCCTTCGCCATTCCACCGCCCACCTGATGGCCATGGCGGTGGAGAGCCTGTATCCCGATTCTCAATGCACGATCGGTCCGGTTATCGAGGACGGATTCTTCTATGATTTCGCATATCCGCCCGGGTTCACGATGGAAGACCTCGACCGGATCGGGGCCGAAATGCGCCGCATTGTCAAGGATGCTCTGCCGGTGACCCGGGAGGTCTGGCGCCGTGGCGAAGCCATCCAGTTCTTCCGCCAGGAAGGGGAGGAATACAAAGCCCAAATCATCCAGGATCTACCGGAAGAAGAGGAGATCACGCTGTATCGCCAGGGCGATTGGGTCGATCTGTGTCGCGGCCCGCACGTGCCCGATACCGGCAAGCTCGGGCAGTTCAAGTTGACCAAGCTGGCTGGCGCCTACTGGCGCGGCGATAGCAACAACGAGATGTTACAGCGCATCTACGGCACAGCCTGGCCAACCAAGAAAGAACTTGACGCATACCTTACCCGTCTCGAAGAGGCGGAGAAACGCGACCACCGCCGCCTGGCAAAACAACTGGACCTGTTCCACTTCCAGGAAGAAGCGCCGGGTATGGTGTTCTGGCACGACAATGGTTGGCGCATCTACACGGAAGTGAAGAGCTATATTCGCCAGCAACTGCGCAGGAACGGTTACCAGGAAGTCAACACGCCTGAAGTAGTGGACATCAAGTTGTGGGAGAAATCCGGCCACGCCGACAAGTTCATCGAGGACATGTTCATTACCGAATCGGAAAACCGCACTTACGCGGTCAAGCCGATGAACTGCCCCTGCCATGTACAGATCTACAACCAGGGTCTTCACAGTTACCGCGATTTGCCGATGCGCATGTCGGAGTTTGGTTCCTGCCACCGCGACGAACCTTCGGGCGCACTGCATGGTCTCATGCGGGTTCGCGCTTTTACCCAGGACGACGCCCATATTTTCTGCACACCAGATCAAGTGCAGCAGGAGTCGGCGGATTTCATCCAACTGCTGTACAAAATTTATGCGGATTTCGGTTTCAACGAGATCCTGGTGATGCTATCCACCCGACCGGAAAACCGTATCGGCGCCGATGAGCTGTGGGACCAGGCCGAGTCGATGCTGGCCGCTTCGCTGGATGAAGCACAGATCGAATGGGAGGAAAACCCGGGGGAGGGCGCGTTTTACGGGCCCAAGATCGAGTTCTCACTCAAAGATACCATTGGCAGGGTCTGGCAGTGTGGAACGCTGCAGGTGGACTTCAACATGCCCGGCCGCCTGGACGCCACTTACATCGATGAGGACAGTTCCCGACAGACACCGGTAATGTTGCACCGGGCCATTCTCGGTTCGCTGGAACGTTTTATCGGCATCCTGATTGAAAACTACGGTGGCGCATTTCCAGCCTGGCTGGCGCCGGTCCAGGCCGTTGTACTGAATATCAGCGAAAAACAGAACGATTACTGTATTAAGGTCACCGAAACCCTTGGAAATCAAGGCTTCCGGGTTGACTCAGACTTGAGAAACGAGAAGATCGGCTTTAAAATTCGCCAGCACACCTTAGCCAAGGTTCCCTATCTCCTGGTCGTTGGTGACCGGGAGGTCGAAAATGGAACCGTTGCGGTACGAGCCCGGTCGGGCGAAGACCTGGGCAGCATGTCGGCGGAAGCGTTTGCAGAGCACCTCGCCGAAGATGTGGGACGGCGGGGACGAACCGAAAATTAGCAAGAGGATAAACACATCGCAGCAACCAAAGATACGCGGCGCAACCAGGCAATAACCGCACCGCAGGTCCGTGTCATTGACGCGGAAGGAGAGCAGGCCGG
>CAMYKC010000074.1:0-3740 GCA_947258865.1 uncultured Lysobacterales bacterium | reverse complement strand
CAGTTGGTGGAGATCGCCCCGAACGGCGAACCCCCGGTTTGCCGGATCATGGATTACGGCAAATTCAGATTCGAACAGGCCAAAAAGGCGCAGATCGCGAAAAAGAAGCAGAAGAATATCCAGGTCAAGGAAGTGAAATTCCGGCCCGGGACCGAGGAAGCCGATTACCAGGTGAAGATGCGCAACGTCCACCGCTTCCTTGATGAAGGCAACAAGGTCAAATTGACGCTGCGGTTTCGTGGGCGCGAAATGGCGCACAGGGAACTGGGAGCTGCGATGCTGAAACGGGTGGAAACCGAATTAGCTGAAGAAATCACCGTTGAGCAATATCCAAGAATGGAAGGCCGGCAAATGGTGATGATGGTCGCACCCAAGAAACACTGAGTTTTCGGGGAGCCGCCATGCGGCAATAATGCTTGCAATAATAGGGCTTTAAGCCCAAAATACCGGCGCCGCGGCGGTTCCGCGGTACAAAAGAAGCGTTTCCGAGCCCCAAAGAGCCCATAGCGGCCGCTTGTGTAACGTCAAATGTAGCGTCCCTTCAGGGGACAAAAAGGAGCATGACCATGCCCAAGTTGAAGACCAACAGGGGCGCGGCCAAGCGTTTCAAGAAAACCGCTTCGGGCGGTTTCAAGCGCGGCCACGCCTATCACAGTCATATTCTGACCAAAAAATCGCAGAAGCAGAAACGCGGCTTGCGCGGAACTGACATGGTCAGCTCCGCCGACAAGAAAGTCGTCAAACGCCTGCTGCCGCATTCATAAAGGAGGGTCAGAGCAATGGCAAGAGTAAAACGTGGTGTACAGGCAAAAGCCCGGCACAAGAAAGTACTGAAAGAAGCGAAAGGTTATTACGGTGCGCGTCGCAAGGTCTATCGTGTCGCCAAGCAGGCGGTCACCAAGGCGGGCCAGTATTCTTACCGCGACCGCCGCCAGCGCAAGCGGCAGTTCCGCCAGCTTTGGATCATTCGTATCAATGCCGCTGCGCGTGAATTCGGCCTGTCTTACAGCCGTTTCATCGACGGCCTGAACAAGGCGGAAATTGAGGTCGACCGCAAAGTGCTGGCCGACCTGGCCGTGCACGACAAGGCGGCTTTCAATGCCCTGGCCGAGAAAGCAAAAGCTGCCCTGTAGGCGCGGGTCCAAGCGGCAGGATAGCCGCGAGGAAGGCAACAGCCAGGGAGGAATCTGTTGCCGGTGGCTCGCAGGGCCACTGTTACCGGTACAGGCCGCATGGCGGCCTACTACGAAAACGCAGGTCATCTTAAGTGAACGCTGTCACAGAACTACAAACACGAGCGCTGGCCGCCATCGAGGCAAGTGAAAATCTCCAGAGCCTGGATGATCTTCGTGTTCGTTATCTGGGCAAGAAAGGCGAAATCACAGCCCAGCTGAAGTCGCTTGGATCGATGGAGCCCGAGCAGCGCAAGGCGTTTGGGCAGGCGGTCAACGCGGCTCGTGACGCGCTGAACCAGGCCATTGCAGCTCGCCGGTCCCTGCTCGAATCCCAGGCGCTGGAAAACAGGCTGCTGAGCGAAAAAGTCGACGTCAGCCTGCCGGGCCGCGGAGAGCAGCGCGGCGGTCTGCATCCGGTGACGATGGCGATGGAACGGGCGATCGGTATCTTCACAAAGCTGGGTTTCGACGTGGCGACAGGGCCCGAAGTCGAAGACGACCATTACAATTTCGAGGCATTGAATTTCCCGCCGCATCACCCGGCGCGCGCCATGCACGATACTTTTTACTTCGGCGATGGCCGCTTGTTGCGCACGCATACCTCGCCGGTGCAAATCCGGGTAATGGAAATAAGTAAACCGCCGTATCGCATCATTGCGCCCGGAAAGGTGTTTCGCAGCGACTCGGACCAGACCCATACTCCGATGTTTCACCAGGTCGAGGGTCTGCTGGTCGGCGAAGGCGTAAGCATGGCTGATCTGAAAGGCGTGCTGCACACGTTCGTAAATGCGTTCTTCGAGCGATCGTTGGCCATGCGGTTCAGGCCGTCTTACTTTCCCTTCACGGAACCCTCCGCCGAGGTCGACATAGGCTGGGAAAAAGGAGATGGGTCAGAGCCTGGCTGGCTGGAGATTTTGGGTTGCGGCATGGTGCACCCGAACGTGCTTCGAGGTTGTGACGTCGATCCGGAAAAGTACACAGGCTACGCCTTCGGCATGGGCATCGAACGCCTGGCGATGCTCCGTTATGGTGTAACCGATTTGCGTCAGTTCTTTGAAAACGATCTCGAATTCCTGCGTCAATTCCACTGATCCTGGCGAATCAAAGGCACAACCATGCAATTCAATGTCGAATGGCTGAAAAAATGGGTAGCGATCGATAAGGACGCCGAAAGTCTGGCGGCCAGGCTCACGGCTGCCGGCCTGGAAGTAGAGGACGTTCGCCCCGTAGCAGGCGAATTCGCGGACGTAGTGGTTGCCGAAATCGAGAGCTGTCAGCCTCATCCGGATGCGGACAAGCTCTCTCTTTGCACCGTCAATGACAGTGGCGCTGAACGGCTGCAGATTGTATGTGGCGCACCGAACGCCCGGCCGGGAATTCGGGTGCCCCTGGCCCGGGTTGGAGCAACCATCGGACCGGATTTCAAGATCAAGCGGGCCCGGCTGCGAGGCGTCGAATCGTTCGGGATGCTGTGTTCGGCCAAAGAGCTGGGGCTTTCCGATGACCATTCAGGGCTATTGGAGCTGCCGGCCGACGCACCTGTTGGCACAGACCTGCGTGACTACCTGTCGCTGGACGATGCAACCATCGAGGTTGATTTGACCCCGAACCGCGCGGATTGCCTGTCCATTCGCGGTCTGGCGCGTGACGTGTCGGCGAGTTGTGAGGCAGAGTACACGGGCCAGGAAATCCCGCCGCTGCCAGCCGCGATCAACGACGAATTCACAATCCGGCTGGAAAGCCCGAAAGACTGCCCGCGCTATGCCGGTCGCATCATTCGGGGCATCGATCCCAATGCGAAAACGCCATTGTGGATGACCGAGACGCTTCGCCGCTGCGGCTTGCGCAGTATCAGCCCCACGGTGGACGTAACCAATTATGTCCTGCTGGAACTGGGCCAACCCATGCACGCTTTCGACCTCGGCAAGCTGCATGATGAGATCGTCGTCCGGCGGGGCAGGGCTGGTGAAAAACTGGAGCTGCTCGATGAGTCACAAGTCGAACTGGACGAAGACATACTGGCTATCTGTGACAGCCGGGGGCCGGTTGCGATCGCCGGCATCATGGGCGGGCTGGATACCGGCGTAAGCAGCGACACCAAAGACATTCTGTTCGAAAGCGCTTACTTCAATCCGGCGACGATCATGGGCAAGGCAAGAGCCTTCGGTATGCACACCGATGCATCCCATCGCTTCGAACGCGGGGTAGATCCTGAAGGCCAGGTGCAGGCCGTTGAGCGCGCCACGGCTTTGCTCATCGACATTGCCGGAGGTGAGCCGGGGCCGGTGTTACTGGCCGAGGACAAGGAAAACATACCGCGCAATCAGCCGGTTATGCTGCGCCCGGATCGTCTCAATGCAGTCGTGGGCTGCGAAATCCCGGAAAAGACAACAGAGGCCATCCTGCAGCGTCTCGGCATGGAATTGTCCCGGAACGGAGAAGGCTGGACGGTCACCGCCCCGTCTTTACGGTTCGACATTGAGATTGAAGAAGATTTGATCGAGGAAGTAGCGCGGATTTACGGTTACGACCGGATTCCCGAGGCTCCGGTTTCCGGGGAACTAG
>CAMYKC010000073.1 GCA_947258865.1 uncultured Lysobacterales bacterium | reverse complement strand
ATTGCCGCCGATCACGACATTGCAACCGCGCAGCGCCATACCCTCTTCACGCAGGGCCCAGGCAACGCCTTTCAGGTATTCGGCGACTTCTCCGTTCTCCCCTTGCGCCAGGCTGTCCAGATCAATTCGATGCTCACTGCCGCCGTGACAAAGATAAACATGCAATTCGCGGTCATCGCGCGGTGCAGCCGCGGCCCAGGTGAACAGGTCAACCGTGGACGGCAGAACGAACCCGCCATTGTAATCGGTGTGCTCACCGATGATGTTGATACGCCCCGGCGCCTGGTACAGGCGGGGGTTTTCGTTGAAGTGCCTGGTGAATTCCGACCGGACGATTTCGCGGTCTGTTTGCTGTTGCATGATCCGGGCTCGTGGAAATACGTCTTATTCTAATTCTCTTTGATACCTGGCAGAAGCGTTATACCCGGGAGAATTTGCAAGTCTTGATATGACTGTGAGAACATGGATTCTGCCGTTATTCTCAACCGGCAAAAAGTGCAAAAAAAATTGATTCTCTATACCCCAATAATCCAGGCAAAGGGATATCGATCATGAATATGGCACGGTCCGCAAATAACGCTCCGATCTTCGAACGAACCTTCAGACAAACGCTGTTCCCCGACAACAAAAAACTCTACAAAATGACCGGGCTGGCCGGTGCGGTCATGGGCGCGCTGTACCCGGCCGGGCCTGCATTCGCTCAGGACGAATCCGAGCTGGACAAGTACATCGAGGAAGTGATCGTCACCGCGACCAAGCGCGAAGTTAATCTGCAGGACGTGCCGCAAAGCATCACGGCGTTCACGACGGTAGATATCGAGAAGAATGCCTTCAAGGACATGACCGACTACGTGCGCGCACTGCCGAGCCTGAGCATTATCAATTTCCGGCCGGGCCGGAACGAAATCGTGTTCCGCGGCATCTCGACCGGTACAGGCGAATACCGCACCGACAGCCAGGCGGCCGTCTACCTCGATGAACAACCGCTGACAACCAATTCGCAGCAAGTCTGGCCCTATTCCGTGGATATCGAGCGCGTGGAATCGCTGCCCGGCCCGCAGGGCACGCTGTTCGGCTCCAGTTCCCAGAGCGGCACCATCCGCATCATCACCAACAAGCCGAACACGGACGGCTTCGAAGGCCAGGTCTTTGGCGAACTCCGCACCACCGATGGCGGCGACCCCGGCTATGAAGCCAACGGCTGGGTCAACATACCGCTGGTCGAAGACAAACTCGCACTGCGGCTTGTCGCCTACGGCAACAAGACCGGTGGCTGGGTCGATAATGTCTTCGGCGAAGACTATGTCGGGTTCAGGGATAACGCGAACGTCGTAGAAAACGACTTCAACGAGGCGCAGGTGTACGGCGGCCGAGCCTCGTTGAAATGGAACATCAGCGACAACTGGGAGATGCTGGCGACGGTGATCGCCGAAAACAACGACACCGACGGCTCCTGGGATTCCGATCCCTACCTCGGCGACAACAAGACGACCAAGTTTTTCGATGAATACACGTCGGATGACTGGTATCAGGCCGCCATCACCTTCACAGGCGACCTGGGCTTCGCTACTCTCGTATCCAACACCGCCTATTTCGACCGGGAAATCGCCTACGAATGGGACAACATGAACTACGAGCAGTGGAAGGACAGCTATTGGGGTTATTACTATCCGCTGTATAACACCGAGTATACCTTTGGCACGATCTTCAACGATCAGCACCAGGACCGCTTCTCACAGGAAATCAGGCTGACGTCCCAGAGCGAATCCCGCTTCCAGTGGATGGTCGGCCTGTTCTACGAAGACGTATATGACGAATGGTATTACGGCGCCCAGAATCCTGACCTGATGTCCACGATCGGTTGGGAAGCCGCCAATTACTATGCCTATTGGTGGAACTACTATTACAACTACGATATCCAGTACCCGCTGGCGCCGACCATCGTCGGCTATTCGAACACTTTCCGCCGGTCGATCAAGCAGACTGCAGTGTTTGGTGAAATTTCCTATCAACTCACCGATGCCTGGACCGCCACGCTGGGCGCGCGCTGGTTCGAGTACGACCGGGACGAGTTCGACAACTGGCAGTTCCCGGAAGGGCTGCCCCCTTTTGGTTCGGTTGACACGGACGGCAGTTATATCGCCCAAGGCAAGGAAAGCGACACCGTCTTCAAATTCAGCCTGCAGTGGGATGTCACCGAAGACTTCATGAGCTACTTCCTCTTCAGCCAGGGCTTCCGCCTGGGCGGATTCAACAGCAAGCGAGCAGCCGATACGGGGCTGGTGCCTTTACAGTTCCTGCCCGATAAGATGGATAACTGGGAGATCGGCTTCAAGAGCCGCTGGCTGGACGGCAAGCTGCAACTCAACGCCACCGCTTTCCTGATGGAATGGGAAGATATCCAGCTCAATAATGAGGGCGGCGTGGACCAGAAATGGTGGCTGCGCGGTATCATCAACGGCGAGACTGGGGAAAACAAAGGCATCGAGGCGGAGATGACCTGGTGGCTGACCGACAGCTTATTGTTTCAGGGTAGCCTGACCCTGACTGACCCGGAATACACCAAGGAATTCACACGGGTTGACGGTTCTGTCGTTCCTGCCGGCACGGTCATGCCGATTTCGCCTGATGAAGTTTTGTGGTTCGCGGTCGAGTACAACTTCGCGAACTGGAAACCCTTTGACGGCAATGTCTGGTTGCGCTACGACCAGAATTACACCAGTGCCCAATGGACCAGCCTGGACAACGCCATCAATGAGGACCCCGAAGGCAGGCTACCCTCGTGGTCGATCGCCAATTTCCAGGCAGGCCTCGCCTTACCCAGCGACTGGACGTTTACCTTTTTCATCCGCAATATCTGGAATGAAAAAGCCATGGCCTGGCTGAGCAACGGCGGTAACTACCAGTCCGACTGGTTTGGCGATCCCAGGTGGAGAAACGTCCGCTCCTACTATCCGCCGCGGACCATTGGTCTCAATGTCAGGAAGAGCTTCTGACTAAAAGCTGAGCATGCCCAGCAGGCTGATTGCGACTTCGGTCTTCCAGGGTGCCGACTTGGTTGGCGGCGAGGCGGGCCTGTTCCTGCTCGATCTGCAAAAACATTCCGGAAAACAGGCCATCAGACTGGATCGTTGTGAAATTGACTGGGAAAGACGCGGATTCGAGGTGGGTTTCCGCGGCATCGCCATCGACGGTGATGCCGTCTATCTCATGGCCGGCGATGAGTTGTTTGCCTACACACCCCGTTTCGAGCTGATCGGCTCCTGGCGCAATCACTACCTGAAACAGTGCCGGGAGATCTGCATTCATCAGCGCAGTCTGTTTCTGGTGTCCAGCGCCTATGACAGCATCCTGCGTTTCGATCTCGACGAGCATGCTTTCGACTGGGCGCTGCACGCCCAAATGCATCAGTTTCGTTTCAAAGCAAAGCACTTTGACCCCAACGGAGACGACGGTCCTCTCCCGCTCAACAAGCTCCGCCTGACCGATGTGTTCACCAATGACAATGGTATGTATATCTGCGGTCTGAACACGAATGGGATGCTGCATTTCAGCGGAAAAAACATCCGGATGTCGGTCGAGTTGCCGCCCCTGCCACAAAATGCCCGGCCCTTCCGCAACGGCGTGCTTTTTATCGACAACGAAATACGGAAACTGCGCTACAGCGGACGGGAGAATGACGAGGAAGACCGGGCCTTGCCCTTGCCGGGGCCGGGTCGTGGTCTGTGCCTGCTCAATGAACGGGCGGCGGCCGTTGGTTCAGCCCCGTCGACCATTACCCTTTTCGACTTGCAGGAAAACCAGCAACTGCTCTCAGTCCAACTCTCGAAGGATGACCGCAGCGCCATCCATAGCCTTGCAGTCTGGCCGTTCTGAGAGTGAACCGGCAACTAGTCGTTGAGTTGATATTGACCTTTGAGTGCGTAAGCCTGCTCCCGCCACACTTTTTCGAACTGCTCCGGATCCGCGGCAGGCGCTTTCACCAGGCCCAGCAGCAGTTCACGTTGCCGATCCGAGTTGCCGGGTTTGCCATGAACACCGACGGCATAGCCTGAAAAATCCCTCACGAACACATCGAATATCTGGTTCAGAAGGTCATCATCCGTGTTTTCGATCACCGCGTTTTCCAGGATCAGCTGCCCATAGACCACCAGCGTGAAGATCTCGCCCAGGCCGAGCATGTAATCGAGGTCTCTTGCCTGCCGTTCATCAGGGCCTGCTTCCAGCAGCATCGATTTGAACAGCTCGATCTGCTGTTTGAAAATTTCTATGTTGGGCAGATCATACCGGTCATAGGCCGCATGATAATCATGAAACCGTATGTCTCCCAATCCCTTGGCCGGACCCTGGTGAAAAAGGAACGTATCGTCTGAAAGATCGGTACGGCGCGGTATTTCGGGATACTCGCCCGGGTTGAAGAAATAGTTCTTCAGGAACTTGACGATCAGGGCCATATTGACGTGGGCCGTTCCTTCGAGCTTCGGAAGCGTGCTGATTTCATATGCGGCAATTTCAAAAAATGGTTCACTCTCATAGCCTTTCGCCGCGATCACGTCCCACAGATCGGCAATGACCTTTTCACCCTGCATGGTCACCTTCATTTTTACGATGGGATTGAACAGCAGGTAACGGCGGTCTTCCGCCGATGCGCAGCGCAGGTAATCCGTTGCCCGACAGGCGAACAGTTTCATCGCCATCAGGCGGCAAAAAGAATCCGTAAACAAACGTTTTACCTGGGAGAAGTCAGTCACATGCTTTCCGTACAATTGACGTCCGGCCGCATGGTCCAGCGACTCATAAAATGCATGGGTGGCGAGGCCAATGGCTCCGAATCCCAGGTTGAACTTGCAATAGTTGATGGTATTGAGCATGTCGTCCCATGCTTTCTGACCCACGCTCAGGATGTCCTCGTCCGTGATCGGGTAATCGTGCAGCACAAACTCCGCCACATAGATCTGTTGATTGACCGTGTTTTTGACACACTGGTATTTCGGGTGCCTGGAATCGACGACGAAAAACACGTATTCGCCGGTTTGGGAATTTTTTCCGAAGGTTGAGACCATCGCGGCTTCGTTGCCATTACCGATATAGTACTTGTCGCCGCGTGCGACATAACTGCCATCTTCCTGCGGGATCAACATCATGTCTGAAGAATAGATGTCCGCCCCGTGCTCCTTCTCCGAAAGCCCAAAGGCAAATACCTTCCCCTCTTTGAGCAATTTTGCAGCCTTGTGTTTGGCGGCTTCATTGTCACCGTTAAAAATCGGACCCAGTCCCAGCATCGAGACCTGAAAGGTATACCAGTAAGTAATGCCGTAAAAAGCGACTATTTCAGCGAATTCGACATTGCGAAACGTATTCCAGCGGGATCCTTTACCGTAGCCTTGCGGGGTCATCAGCGTAGCCAGAACCTGATGATCTTTCATGAAGCTCACAAAATCATGGTTCCAGATTTTGTTATGCCAATCGGCTTTCAGGCTTTTCAGACCCTTATTCTCAAACCATTCGATGACCGCAGCCATCATCTGGTTGGTATGGTCGTCGGGATGTGATCCGTGATAGGTCTTCGGGTTCAACAGTTTCATGTTGTTTAGTCTTTGGCGTTATGGATTGGATAATTGGCAGTTCGATTATAAGTAAAAAAAAGCGCTGATTGGTGTCAAATCCGCCTAAAGCGGCAGATAAAATACCGTGTTGGAAATCAGGACCATGATGAAGATGAGGCAGGTGACCATCGGCCCCAGGTAAATCCTGCCTGTCACCCGGAAAAAATAGCGATTGAAATAGGGAAGCACGAACATCATTGGCACAACCGCAAACAAAAGGTTCACGTAGAGCCAGCCATCGGTCCAGTAAACTGTTCCCGTGGCCGCGAAGGTCGCGTACTGGATGATGACGATCAGGAACAGCCCCAGTGAATTCGCAACGCCGGAAACGAGCATGCTTTTCCATTCCGGATCGCCTTCCAGGCGCATGGCGCCATTGACTCTAAGCGAGTTGGAAAGAAAGAAGATAAAGAACAGGGGCGCGTACATGCACAGCAGAATCAGCAGTTCCGGGCGAAAAACACGCACCCCCATGAACAGGAAATTGTAATCCACGTGGAAGAGGAAATAGACCGCGAATACCATCAGGAAATAGAAAAAAAACAGCGTCAGTGCCAGCCAGAATGTTCGCAGCAAATCGGGCCGGCTGATCGACGCGCCCCACATCTCCGGCCTGACGCCATTGTTCTTTCCGAACAACCGATAACTCAGAAAAAACAGCAGATAGCCGAGCATTCCGTTCAGAATCGCCCACAACATGACCGCGTTATTCATCCGTTGCGGAAAGAACCAGGTCATTTGACGGCTGGAAGCGGCGACGAACAGCTTTTGGGACAACTCTGCCATCGGAATATATGAAAAACAGGCGACCAGGGCCGCTATAACAAACATGCTCCAGAAGAGTACTTTACCCTTGCCTCGAGGACGCGGCAGGGCCGGTGGGATGGGTTTGACCAGTGGCTGAAAATACGGGGCTTCCAACAGGATTCGCGACAGCGGAATCAAGGCGATGAGTGCCGCAATAAGTGACACGGCGCCCATCAGTTCCTTCCAGTACCAGACCTGGTCGTGGCTGGACAGGCCGGTTTCCAGTCCGAAGACCCGCTCGAAGTATTCGATCTGATTTGCGGTTGCCTGATTCATATAAGGCTGGAACGGGTGAAGAATCCGCTCGTTGTGAACAACCCTTAACGTCCGGTCATCCAGGTTTCCGTAGTAACGCCCAAGCTCCACTTCTTCCAGTCGGGGCAATGACGGGTCGCGGCCCAGGTTTACGACACGCAAGGCCTCGGGCGCGAATCGCATATCCGCACTTTTCAATTCATTCCGGTACGCTCCCTCGTCGTAAAAGGCGTAACTCACCCCGACGTTGGAACGGACTTCTTCCAGTACCTCATCCCGCAGGGTCAGCACATAGCCGGAGACAAAAACGGAGTGCAGTTTGCTGGGTCGCCCGGTTTCCTGCGCCTCCCTTCCAAAGTAGTTGGCACCCCGGATCGCAGCGTTTCCGCCGGCGGAATGTCCTGTCGTTCCGATCCGGCTCTTGTCGATATAGTTCAGGTTCGAACTGCTCGCTGCGTAATCGACCACGGCGAACATGCCGTAGCCTTCTGTTGTTGCTGCCATTCTGCTCATGGACGAACTCGACCTGCCCTGGGCATAGGGGTCGATTGAAATCACAACGAAGCCGCGGCGCGCCAACTCGATGGCGATGTTGGCGAGGGCCTCCTTGGAGCGCTGGAATCCTGGCACGACAAACACCAGCGGCGCCGGATTTTCGCTCGTTGCCGACCGTGGTTTGAACAGGTCCCCGACCACCCACTGCCCGTTTTGGGTCGGGATCTTGATGTCATTGATCACGACGCGACCGCCCGAGGTCTGAATCCGGGAAGTGATCAATGCTGCAAGAAATACGACGGCGATCATGGCCAGCAGGAGCCGGTTGTTGGCATTTTTCAGCATCGTTTTTTTAGAACTCTTCAATCATATCTAAGGGACATGCATGACAGGCCGCCATCCAACAGGCTCGCCTGGCTGACCGGCACCGTCTCCACAGCATAATTCTCACGAGCGAGCAGTTCGGCCGTTCCGGGAAAACCGTCTGGAATCAGCACAGTATCATTGATTCGAATAGAATTCGCCGCTGCTTCCTCGCCTGCGGGAACGGTCAACACCCTGAACGAGGTAAAGCATTCTGCATCAGCCAGGCGGGAAGTGGCGAGAATGGTGTCGCTGTCGAGCAGGCAGCAATCAGACTTAAAGTGAAGAACCTCGCCAGGCGTGTGCACAGCCTGTACCGAATAGCCCCAGGCTCCCAACACTGACTTCAAACTTTCGAAACCGGCACGATTCGTTCTCCTGGATAACCCGACCAGGATGATCGAATCGGTCACCAGGATGTCGCCGCCATCGACAAAACCGTCAGAGCCGATTTGATGAATATCGTGTCCCAAACTGGAAAGCGATTTGGCAGTAAGCCCGGCCTCACCTGTGCGAGATGGTGTGCCTGGCCTCAGGTTGACAGTGCCTTCCGGCAGGCAAAGCGCAGCGTCTTCTATAAAAACGGAGTCGGGATACGCTTCCAGGGCATCCAGTACGATGACCCTCAGTCCGGCCCGCTCCAGCGCCGTAACATATGCCATGTGCTCAGATTGAAACCGCTCAATATCCGGCGTTCCCCGGTCTTGCGCGCGAATCCCCCTGACGGCACTGTGGCCGGGGCTGCGCACTATCGCCTTGGTAAACCGGTATGCGAACCCTTCACGAGACACTTAACCGGCCTGCGATACAAGCAGCGCCTCCACCTGCTTGACACCCGTATCATCCGGATCATTCCTGATTTGGAAATTGAGTGATTTCATCAACTCGAGCATTTTAAAATTGTTGGCCAAAACCTGGCCTTCCATCCTTTCAAGATCCCGGTCCCGTGCAATTTCCATCAGGTTTTGCATCAGGTGATGAGCAATGCCCCTGCTCCGCCACTGGTCAGAAACGACTAACGCAAACTCGCAACTTGTCTTGTCAAGGTTGGTCGTGTAACGGGCAACGCCGATCTGCTCTTCTCCGTCACCATTCGGTTTGACTGCAACCAGGGCCATCTCGTTGTGATAATCGATTTGAGTAAAGCGAACCAGCATTTCCTGGCTCAGTTCCTGCAGCGAGTTCATGAAACGGAAATATTTTGCCTCGCTGGAGAGTTCCCGAACGAATTTCGCTTCGATTTCCGCATCTTCCGGCCGGATAGGCCTGATCACGATATTGGTCCCATCATTCAACTGGAGTGTCTTGACCAGGTGAGCCGGATAAGGGTGGATAGCCAGATGGTTGTACGGGTCGGTTGATGGTTTCGGGTAGTCGACGCGGATTCGCGCGTCTACGGCCACGATCCCGTTCTCATCCATGATCAGCGGATTGATATCCATTTCCTGTATCCAGGGCAGTTCACAAGCCATGCTGGAAATTCCCAACAGGACCTCGACCAATTTCTCCATGTCGACCGCTGGCATGTGGCGGAATTCGCCGAGCAGTCTGGATACCCTGGTGCGTTTGATCAGATCCTTAGCCAATCGGTGGTTGAGCGGCGGTAGGGAAATGGCCGAATCGCCCATGATTTCGACGCTCGTGCCGCCACTGCCAAAGCTGATGACCGGCCCGAATACGGGGTCCGTCATGATGCCGATCATCAATTCCAGGCCATTCGCGCTGCGGTACATCTTCTCTACCGTTACGCCGGAAATATCCGCGTCGGGAATTTTCAATAAGACCTGGTCGATGAGCTGGCGGTAAGCGCCCCTGACCTCCTGCGCGGAATTGATATTCAGCCGGACGCCTCCCGCGTCGGATTTGTGAGTGATGTTGGTGGACAGCACCTTCATGGCGACAGGAAAGCCAATCGATTCAGCAATGACCAGGGCTTCGTTGGCCGAGTGGGCAACGGCATTTCGCACCGTGGGAATCCGGAATGCACTCAACACCGCCATCGATTCCGGCTCGGTCAGTATTTTCCTCTGTTCCCTCAAAACGCCCTCTATGATGAGACGTGCGCCTTCGCCGTCCGGCGGCTCCTGACCACTTGTCAGACGGGCCGGTGTCTGCAACAACAGGCGTTGGTTCCGGTTATACCTCGCCAGATACGAAAAAGCGTCCACCGCGTTTTCCAGTGTCCGGAAATCGGGTATGTGCGCATTGTTAAACAGTTGGCGCGCTTCTTCGACCTGCGCGCCGCCCATCCAGCTGGTCATGATTGGCTTATTGCTTTTTTCCGCTGATTGGATCAGCGCAGCCGCCACCTCGGTCGGCTGCGTCATCGCCTGTGGCGTAAGAATGACAATCGCACCGTCCACGCCTGGGTCCTCGAGGCAAATTTCCACCGCCTGCTGGTAGCGTTCCGGTGGCGCATCACCGATGATGTCGACCGGATTGCCGTGGGACCAGACATCCGGAAGCACCTCGTTCAGGGACGCGATGGTTTTCTCGCTCAGCGTGCTCAGCTCGATTCCCCTGTCCGTGGCCCGGTCCGCCGCCATCACGCCCGGGCCGCCACCATTGGTGATAATGACCAGGCGCTCGGAAGCGCCACGATAGTGCAAAGATGAAAGTGCCTTTGCGGCCGCGAAAAGCTGGCCGATGGTTTCGACACGTAACACGCCAGAACGTGACAATGCCGCAGAAAAAGTCTCATCACTTCCGACCAATGCACCGGTGTGCGACATGGATGCTTCCGCGCCGGCGGCATGACGGCCAACCTTCAGTGCAATGACCGGCTTGATCCGTGCCGCCGCACGCAGACTGCTCATGAAGCGCCGCGAATTCTTGATACCTTCGATATACAGCAGAATGGCCTTCGTGTGCGGGTCTGAAACCAGGAAATCGAGATAGTCTCCAAAATCGAGATCTGCTGCGATGCCGGTGGAAACCACAGCCGAAAAACCGATTTCGTCCAGTGAAGAATAGGCCTTCTGCCCCTGCACATTTTCGCGCCTGGGATTAATGGCGTAAATCCGCCCTGAAAAGTCCGAAGAAAGCAGATTTTTGAAGACCACTCCGCCAACGGAGTCGGGCCTGTCGCTCGCACCAAAAAGGGCAATGCTTTCAGGCGTAAAAAGTGAGGTGAGGTAATGTGCATTCATCGGCGCAACTTATCCCATATTTCTGTTGCTGTCGTGAACTTTTACACTGGATAATGACCATGGTCACTGAAGGGAAAACCAGTCTTGCGCACCGCATTCATCAGCCACCGGGATTGCCATGCACACGATACCGGTGAGGGTCATCCGGAAAATGCCCGGCGTCTTTCCGCAATCGAGGATCAATTGGTCTCGACCGGCCTTTTCGATGTACTGAGGTATTTTGATGCGCCGGAAGTAACGGCAAGGCAGCTATTACGGGTACATACCGCGGAGCATCTCGATACCTTGAAAGCCATGACGCCTGAAAGCGGTTACGCGCGTCTCGATCCGGACACGGTGATCTGTCCGGAATCCCTGAAAGCCGCGCGGCGTGCCGCTGGTGCAGTGGTTCTGGCGGTCGATTTGGTGATGGGCGGTGAGCTGGAGGCCGCCTTCTGCTGTGTACGCCCTCCGGGGCATCACGCCGAAAGCCGCCGTGCCATGGGTTTTTGTCTCTACAACAACATCGCTGTCGGTGCGGCTCACGCGCTTGAAATGCACGGCGTAAATAAAGTGGCCATTGTCGATTTCGACGTGCACCAGGGCAACGGCACCGAAGAGATTTTCAAGGACGACATGCGGGTCCTGTTCTGTTCGACTTTTCAGCACCCCTTTTTTCCCTACACCCCTTTGTTGACAAACGCGGTAAACCGGGTGAACGTGCCGCTCGATGCGACCGCAAAGAGTGAAGAGTTCCGCGCTGCGGTGACTCGCCATTGGCTGCCCGCGCTGGAGCTCCGGCCGGAATTGGTCTTCGTCTCGGCCGGCTTCGACGCACATCGGGACGACGACATGTCGCATGTCAGCCTGACCGATTCCGACTTCCGCTGGGTGACCGAGCACATTGTCCGGATTGCCCGGGATTCAGCTTACGGCCGGATAGTCTCCGTTCTGGAAGGCGGCTACGAACTGAACAGCCTGGCGCGATGCGTGGAAACACATGTCCGCATACTGATGGGATTGGATTAACTGTCAGATTCAACCGGCGCTCCGAATCCGTTCCGGCAAATCTTCGATGATGTCGGCCAGCTTCTCCTTCCAGAAACCAAGGTGTGCGTCATACTTGCGCCACCTGCCGAGTGCGCCGGTGTAGATTGGCTGGCGGACCTGCTCGGAGCTGGCGGTGCGGACCGGTCTCGGGTTTTCGTGGTAATTCACACAGGCTTCTTCGAACGGCAGCCCACAATGATCCAGGATCCGGCGCACCTGCCCTTCGAGGTCGGTCACGGTATCCTCGTAGTGAACGTCCAGCACCTTGCCCGGCAGAACTTCATGCCAGTGGTTCATCATCTCGATATAACAACGGTAATAGTCCGCCAGGTCCTCGATATCGTAGGTCCAGTTCTGGCCCTTGCCAAAGAGTTGCTTGTAAGCGCCGAGCAGGCTGTCGAGCGGATGCCGGCGGGTGTTGATCACCTTTGCATTGGGCAGAATCAAGTGCAGGAAACCGATCTGGGGGAAATTGTTAGGCAGCTTGTCAGTAAAGAAAGGCGTGCCCTCCTCACGAAATCGCCGTGTTTCCTCGATGTACTGCTTGCCATAGCCCCGCCAGTCCTTTTGCGTCAGTTCTTTTGCCGCCACGGGATACCTGACATTGTCTGCGCGGTAGCGGCCGACCGACGTGGCAATTTTACTCAGTTGCGGTAATTCGGCCGTGCCTTCCACCTGGGAATGGCTGGCCAGTATCTGTTCGACCAGGGTCGAGCCGGAGCGCGGCAGACCAACAATCAGGATCGGATCCGGCGCTTCATAGCCATGGCCGCTTTGCTCCGCCAGGAAATCACGGCTGAACACTTCGTAGATCTCGTCGTGCCGGATTTTCATTTCCTGCGGATCGTGGTAAACCTGAGTGCGCTGCAACTGGTTGCCATTGTGGTAATGATGCCAGGCCGAATCGAAGTCTTGCCGGTCCTCGTATGCCTTGCCGAGAGCGAACCGGAAGTGGGTCTCCGAGCTTTCCGTCAGGCCGCTCTCTTCCAGCCTGGCTTCCATATCGTCCACTTCCTTTTTTTCAAATTTGAACACCTTGAGGTTGGCCATGCTCCAGTAAACTTCACCGAAATCCGGCTTGATACGGATCGCGGCCCGATAGGCTCGCAGGGCGGCTTCCTGGTCACCCAGTGTCTTCAGGACATGCGCATAACCCATTTGCATGCCGGGCGATTCGGGATCCAGTTCAACGCAACGTGCATAGGCTGCGGCGCTTCGGTCAGCGTAACCCGCAAGCCCGCAGGCATTGCCCAATCCGCCCCAGGCCGCGGGGTTTTTCGGTTCCAGTTTCGTGGCCTTCCGAAAACAGTCGATAGCGTCGACGTGTTTGCCCTGGGTTATCAGCACGCCGCCCAGATTCTGCCAGGCGGCGGTGAAATCGGGCGCCAGCTCGGTAGCCCGCCGCAACAGAGCCTCCGCGTCGTCGTGTTTTTCCTGGTTCTGCCACCAGGCCACGGCAAGGTAACGCATCGCATCGACGTTGTCGGGATTTTGCCTCAATGCGTTTTGGAAAATCTCTGCCGCTTCCTCGAAGCGGCCGGCCTTCATGAGTTCAGCACCCTCGACGAGAAGACCTTTGTCGGGCTCCCGTTCAAAATACTCTTCAAATGCATCATCCGCCTCTTCCCCGCGTCCGACCGCCGCCAGCGCCTGGCCGAGCTTTTTGTGCGCCAGCGGCAGTCGCGGCTCGAGCCGGATGGCTTGCTCCAGGCACGGGATTGCCTCTTCGAAACGGCGCTGCATCGCCAGCACGCTACCCAGGTCTTCGTGCAGCTGCGGAAAATCGGGTTTGATCTTCAAAGCGAACCGAAACCGGTCTTCGGCCTCCGCCAGGCGATTCTGTTTCATCAGCGCATGACCGAGCAGGCGTATATGATCCGTGCAGCCGGGTTTCAGATCGAGATAGTCGCGACAGATCTCTTCAGCGCGCAGGGGGCGATTGGACTTCATTGCGTCGATGACCGACTTTATGCTTTCTGCTTTTGTCTGCTGTTGTGTTTCCACTCTAGTATCCGGTCATGTCGCCCTTGCGTGGCCTCAGCAATTTGAACCGTTCGAATCCCAGGGATTGCAGGTAATCGAGATCGAAATCATACATGCCGATCGTGTTTCGTTCTTTGATTTTTTGCGAACATCGAAACAGCTTGGCATCGCCGGTCTTATTGGCCTTCGAAATGCTGGGATAGCAGATTTTGGATGGGCAGGTGTATGCACAGCCTGCATTGGCGAACAGCGTGATATTTTTCTTGTTTTCAATTGCGTTCAGGAATGCTTCGTCATCGTTGGACGCCATGGGCAGGATGACCGTGTCATAAATCCGAAACGCGTCCGCCACTTTCTCCAGGGTATTGACGTTCTTGATGACGCTGGCTTCGAGTTTGTACTCAGGGAAGTCGATGCGGATCCAGCCGGCCAGGTCATCATTGGTTATGATCAGTGAATTCCCCTTTCGATGATATTTATCCAGGAATTCTGCGTTGCCCTCGTATTCATGTGCCGTCACGTAGTGGTTGGTCAGCGGCAGGCGCAGGTTGATGTTCAATTCGTAAAGTGATCGCACATCGTAGCGGCTCAATTCAGTACTCGAGAAAAAGCGTCCGCCATACAGCGTACAGGGCTCAGTGAAGCCGAAAAAACTGTCGATCTGCTCCACGGGAATCTCGGCGTAATTCTTCTTGATAAACTGCTGGATCGGCACCGCCGCTTGTTTTCCCCGAGCTGAGACTGTGAATTGCATACGGAGAAGCATATCATTAGCGCAGACCCATTCTGCAAGGATATTCCATGCCCCGCCACCTCTCCTATTCCATTTTTTGGCTTATGACTTTTTCCGCCCTGTTTTCGCTTGCTAATTCATCGATAGCAGACGAAACGAAGGTCCTTGAGTCCAACAAACTGACTGTCGATGATTACTTCAAACTGGGGATTGTCAGCGAACCGCAAGTCAGCCCGGAGGGCGACTGGATCGCCTACACCGTGACCCGTGAGGACCTGGAAGAAGACGAGAGCCGAAGCCGGATCTGGATGTTAGCGACCGGGGGCGGCGAGCCCGTGGCCCTGACCGCCAAAGATGAATCCTCTTCGCATCCGCGCTGGAGCCCTGATGGCCGGTATCTTGCCTTCCTGTCCGCGAGGGCTGATGGCCAGACCCAGGTCTGGTCACTTTTCCGCAATGGTGGCGAAGCGGTGCAGGTAACCGACACAGCGCAGTCGATCGATTCTTTTGAGTGGTCTCCCGATTCCACCCACATGCTGCTGCTCATGAAAGACGCCTCGCCGGAGGAACTGGCGGCGAAAGAAGAAGGTGAGCACTACGAAGAAAAAACGGCGCCGCCCTGGGTGATCGATAGGACACAGTTCAAAACCGACTACGTGGGCTACCTGGACCGGCGGCGGACACATATTTACGTGTTGGAACTTGCCTCCCGCGAAATCCGCCAGCTGACCTCGGGCGACCATGATGATTCGGAAGCAGCCTGGTCGCCGAATGGCAGGTTCATCGCCTTCACCAGCAACCG
>CAMYKC010000072.1:21732-28121 GCA_947258865.1 uncultured Lysobacterales bacterium | reverse complement strand
GCCCGGGTGCGTCGGAAATTGTAAATCATCAGTTTTACGTCAATATCTACATGATTATAAACAAAAAAATACAATTTCCCATCAAATGAATCACATCGAAACTCGATTTGACAGACTGCTTACAGGAGCGTATCTTTTTACCCCGCAGACACAATATCTTGTGTCTATAAGAAAAATAACGCACAATAAGTTGTGTCCTCATAATTAACAAAACCAAAGAATTACACGGAAGATTTAATGAGCAGCGTGCAGGTTGAGTCCATTAGCACTGATTCTAAAGAAGTTACTTTCCAGGAAGCCTCCCTGGATATCTGGGATAAAAAGTACCGTCTGAAGTCCAAGACCGGCGAAATCATAGATAAAAACATTGACGACACCTACCAACGTGTTGCCCGGGCGCTGTCCGGCGTTGAGGAAAGCAAGGAAAAACAACAGCAATGGAACCGGTCATTTCTATGGGCCCTGCGCCGAGGGGCGATACCGGCAGGCAGGATAACGTCCAACGCAGGCGCGCAAGACCACAAGCCGGCGACCTCGACGATCAATTGCACCGTCTCCGGTACTATCCGGGACTCCATGGATGGCATTCTCGAAAAAGTTCATGAAGCAGGCCTGACACTCAAGGCCGGGTGCGGAATAGGTTACGAGTTTTCAACGCTCCGTCCGAAAGGTGCCTATGTTTCCGGAGCAGGCGCTTACACTTCAGGCCCACTCAGCTTCATGGACATCTATGACAAGATGTGCTTTACCGTCTCGTCGGCTGGTGGACGCCGTGGTGCCCAGATGGCCACCTTCGAGGTGGGTCACCCGGACGCCATGGATTTCATTCGCGCGAAACGTGAAGACGGGCGGCTGAGACAGTTCAATTGCTCGTTACTGGTTACCGATGAATTCATGAGGGCCGTGGAGAACAACGACAAATGGCAGTTGGCTTTTCCCATCAATGAATATGAATCCGACGGAGTGGATCTGGAAGACGCCGACCACGTGATTTGGCGAGAATGGCCCGAATCAGAAGGATACATCACACGGGATGACGGACTGGTCGCCTGCCGGATCTACAAGACCGTTCCAGCGCGAAGAATGTGGGACATGATCATGTCCTCAACCTATGATTTCGCCGAACCTGGTTTCATCATGATTGATCGCATCAACGAGATGAACAACAATTGGTTCTGCGAAAATATCAGGGCCACCAATCCCTGTGGCGAACAGCCACTGCCACCCTATGGCGCTTGTTTGCTGGGTTCGATCAATTTAACCCGTTTCGTTGAAGATCCCTTCACGGAAAATGCACACTTCAACTGGGATGAATACCACGAAGTCGTTCGAATTTTTACCCGTATGCTCGACAACGTGGTTGAAATAAACGGATTGCCACTGGGGAAACAGCGGGATGAGATTGCCCGTAAACGACGCCATGGTATGGGATTTCTCGGCCTGGGCTCGACGCTGACCATGATGCGAATGAAATACGGCGCGCCTGACTCGCTGGAATTCACTGAAAAAATTGCGCGTGAAATGGCGCTGGCCGGCTGGGAAGAAGGACTGGAACTGGCTCGCGAGAAAGGGCCCGCGCCCATCATGGAAGAGGAGTTCACGGTTACCGGTGACATGCTTCGCCATCGCCCGGAGATGCAGGCAGATGGGTACAAGGTCGGTGACCTGGTCAAGGGCAAGGTTCTGCTCGCAAAGTACAGCCGTTACATGCAGCAGGTCGCAGAGTTCGCACCAGAGCTGGTCGCTGCTTTGGCCAAGGAAGGATCACGGTTTACGCACCACACGTCGATCGCTCCGACAGGTACGATTTCCTTGTCTCTTGCGAATAATGCGTCCAATGGCATCGAGCCGAGTTTCGCGCATCATTACAGCCGGAACGTGATCCGGGAGGGACGGAAAACAAAAGAGAAAGTCGAGGTTTACAGCTATGAGCTGCTGGCCTACCGGACGCTGGTGAATCCAGACGCGATGCCCTATGCCAAGGATGAGGCTACCAGCTTGCCCGAGTATTTCATAACGGCCGAGGATATTTCGCCCGTGGAACACGTGGACATCCAGGCAGCCGCCCAGAAATGGATCGATTCATCCATTTCCAAAACGGCCAACGTACCAACCGATTTTCCCTATGAAGATTTCAAGGACATATATACCTACGCCTACAACAAAGGCCTCAAGGGGTGCACGACATTCAGGTTCAATCCCGAGGCGTTCCAGGGCGTGCTGGTCAAGGACAAGGATCTCGAAGCGACCTTGTATCGATTCGTGCTGGATGATGGCGAAGTCGTAGAGGTTCCGGGCAACGAGGAGATCGAGTATGACGGCGAAATGCACACCGCGGCGAATTTATTCGACGCCCTGAAAGAAGGTTATTACGGTAAATTCTGATCGGGAAGCAGATTGAATTAATCGGCACAGGGAATCGTGAGGAAACAGAGGAGCAGGAGAGGACAAGGAAAAAGGCAAAAGCCTTAGCAATGGAGACAGCGTGAGCTGTTTCCGGGACAGGGATGTGTGTACGAAGGTACACGGAAGTTTATAACAATAAAAGTAGGGATAAAGTGGCGGCGAGGGAAATATTGGGTTCCGTCAAAAATTATGGAGGTGTTACGTACAAGGACGTACACCTCTTTTTTGCCCCGGCGCTTTTGGACCTTTGGGAAACCGAAAAAAAACGGCGATGACGAACGGCACCGTAGCGCCGATCAGCGACAAGACTAACAGGTAACGAAGAATGTCTATCAAGATTCAAAGCAAGATTGTCGGCTATGAAGTCGTAAAAGAAGAAGAGGAAGCAGCGGCGAGGGAGGAAGCGCGTCTCGAAACCGAGGAGCGTCAGAAAGCCACGATCATCCGGATGACCGAACGCGTCGCCCGGCCGGAAGGCATGGAGGCACTGGAAGGATCCACTTATAAAATCAAGACTCCCCTGGTTGATCACGCCATGTACGTTACGATCAATGACATCATCCTGAACCAGGGCACCGAGCATGAGCAGCGCCGGCCATTCGAGATTTTTATCAACTCGAAAAATATGGATCATTTTCAGTGGATCGTGGCGCTCACACGCCTGATGTCAGCGGTTTTCAGAAAAGGTGGTGACGTCACTTTTCTCGCTGAAGAGTTGCAGGCCGTATTCGACCCAAGAGGGGGTTACTTCAAGCCGGGTGGAAAGTTCATGCCATCCATCATTGCCGATATCGGTGCAGTCATAGAACACCATCTGCAAAAGATCGGACTGATGGAGAAAGAAGAACTTTCCGAACAGCAGCAACTGATGCTTGACCAGAAGCGGGCAGAGGTTGAAGCGTCGGCTCAAAAAAAAACGAGTGAACTCGAAGGGGACACGGCCTACCCAGCATCCGCCACGCTCTGCTTCAAGTGCCACACCAAGGCTGTCGTGATTATGGACAATTGTGCGACGTGCTTGTCTTGCGGATACTCCAAATGCGGCTAACTGCTTCGCCATTTGCCGCCATGCTGTGTTAGAGAACCCTCTGTGCGTGCTCATTTACAATTTGTAAACTGCGCTGCTCGATGATTCTCTGCCTTGCCTGACAGCAAAATGGCTTTGCAGTTTGGATGGTAAAATGATCCGACCATGGAAAACATCCCATCATTTGCAATGCACCTGCTATGGATCTCTCCACTTGCACTGCTGATTTTCTTTCTGGCATCGCCCCGCTTCCGGGGTGATATCGCTGAAACACGGGTCCGGCGGATCCTGGCAAACGGGCTCGAAAAAAACCGTTACACGGTACTCGACGACCTGGTCCTTCCTTCCGGTGGGGGCAGCGTCCGCCTGGACCACGTCGTGGTCTCGAAGTTTGGCATTTTTGTAATTGAAAGCCAGTATGCGCGCGGTTACGTTTCAGGAACCGAATTCCAGGATCGTTGGAAACAGTATCACTTTCGCAGGTTCACCCGTTTCGATAACCCAATGCACCGTAATTCCCTGCAGCGCGAGGCGCTTGTCAATCTCCTCAAGCTACCCCGTACGAACGTTCATCCCATTGTGGTCATGGTCGGCCAGAAAGGCTTTAAGACCGGGATGCCCGAAAATGTTCTGGAGCCGGAAAAACTGATTCGCTACATGCGAAAGAAAGCCGAGCATGTGTTGGATTCGGACCAGGTAATAAAAGCTTTGCAGATGATTGAAACGGCGCGAATCAGGCCCGCGAGAGAAGTGCCTGTCAGCAAATGGGGGCTGGTCAGATTTTTGCTGCTGCTGGCCCTGCTGGGCGGCGTTTACCTGGCCTTCCGGAATGACATCACAGGCATTTGGAACGAGCTGGCGGAGCGACGGGAACAGCAATCGTCGCCCGAGTTGTTTCACTCAGACGGCAGCCAAAAGACCGAACAGGAATTATGGGAAGACTCCCTGATCTGCGCCTACTCGGCTGACAGTGCCCGCTGTGCCTGCTATGAACCGGACGGGTCGAGGGTCGAACTCGAAGCCTCGAAATGCCAGTCACTGGCCGAAAGAGGATCGATATTGAAGCAGTAGATTTACGCTCAGTCTTTATGTTTCATGGTGCCGATCAGGCTGGCCACGATAATTGCCAGGTAAAACATGCCGCTGATTGCCTCCAACACGACGAGTACTTGAGCGATCGGCCTGGTGGGGTTGATATCGCCATAACCCAGCGTGGTCAGGGTAACGAAGCTGAAATAGGTCGTATTTCGCATGTTGTCATACCAGTGCTTTGTTTCGATTCCATTGAATGAGCCGGGCAGGAACTCCAGCAGAATTGTATAAATAATGGACCAGATCAGGCCCAATAGAAGGTATAGCGCAATCGATCCGACAATCTTGTTGATGTCGACCGAACCCGTCAGCAGGACTTGCCGCCCTACGATCCAGGCCGCTGCGAGCATGAATGTCAACAGAACCACAAGGTAGAAATATTCAAAAAAATGAATTTTAGTTGTCCCCCGAATAACGACCACGGCCAACAGAGTTCCAACCAAAATCAGGAATCGCTTTCCCCATACCCGGTCCGTTTTCAGGCTCAATAGCGAAAGCAGCAGGAGAGCGATGCTGCTGTACTCAATAAGCTGAAGCGACAGGTTTTCGGGTATCTCGCTGGTCAATGCGCCGGCGAGCATCAGACCAATCAGTGACAGGGTCAGCCAGATAAAGTGATTTTTCTCAAAAATTTTGGGCATCAATGTTTTCAAATCGTTCCGCGCTTATCATTGCTATTTGGATTGTTCTTTATTCTGGAGAATTTCCCCACGCCAGGCAATGACCTGTCCGGAAAAACCAACATTCAGAATATTGATAGACTCCAGCGGAAGATCGCCGCGCGCAAATACCTGACTTGTATAAAATATATATAATAGAAACAGCAGAATATAGTCATGTTTTGATATTTTCATTAATTCTCTCCGACGTTCGAGCACCACTGGACAGGTCAGACTGTATCAAAACACCAATTTCGGCTATCTGGAAGGACGGTTCATGCATCTGGCCAAAGAACTCATTCTCAAGAAACGAGACGGCATTTCATTAAGTGCCGAAGAGATCAAGTCCTTCGTTGAAGGGGTCACCAGCCTGGCGGTCTCCGATGCGCAAATCGCGGCCTTTGCTATGGCAACCTGGTTCAGGGGCATGGATCTGGAAGAGAAAATGGCCTTGACGCTGGCCATGCGGGACAGTGGCGAAGTGCTCAGTTGGCCGGACCTGGACGGCCCCGTACTGGATAAACACTCCACCGGCGGAGTCGGCGATCTAGTCAGCCTCATTCTCGGACCACTGATCGCTGCATGCGGGGCCTATGTGCCGATGATTTCAGGGCGCGGCCTGGGCCACACCGGCGGGACACTGGACAAGCTGGAGAGCATTCCCGGATTCAATACCAAACCGGGGATCAGGCAGTTTCAGCGTATGGTGCGGAACCAGCGAGTCGCCATCATCGGCCAGTCTTCAGAGCTGGTTCCGGCCGATCGGCGGTTCTATGCCGTCAGAGACGTGACCGCGACGGTTTCTTCAGTGCCGCTGATCGTTTCATCTATCCTGTCCAAGAAACTGGCTGAGGGGCTCGACGGCCTGGTGATGGACGTTAAGTTCGGATCAGGCGCGTTCATGAAAGGTCCGGAAGAGGCGCGGGAGCTGGCAACCGAGATCGCCCAGGTCGCGCATATCGCGGGCTTACCCTGCAATGCATTGATCACCGGAATGGATCAACCGCTGGCCTGGTCTGCCGGAAATACCCTTGAAGTGCATGAGGCGATCCGGTTTCTGAGAGGTGACGCCTGCCACGAACGATTGCGGTCTGTTGTGCTGGCATTGTCCTCGGAATTATTGAAGCTGGGTGGTCTGGTACAGGATGACGAAGCAGGCCATGAGATGGCGGTTGCTGCACTCGAATCCGGCGGAGCCGCTGAAC
>CAMYKC010000072.1:0-21614 GCA_947258865.1 uncultured Lysobacterales bacterium | reverse complement strand
ATCCGGCAGTGGGTATTGCCGACATCAGCAATATTGGAGAGGCTGTCGGTCAGGACACTCCGCTGGCCGTTATCCATGCTGGAAATGAAAGCGATTGGGCACTGGCCGCCGCCAAGCTTAGAGCGGCGATTCGGATTGCTCCGGAGCAAAGCAAATCTCCTGCGGTAATTTTTGGAAGGGTCGAAGGAGGCCAGGTTGATGCATCAGCAAAACGCTGAAATCGAGAAACTCAGGGCGTGCGCGGCCAGGGCGGCTACGCACGCCTACTCGCCTTACAGCCAATTCCCGGTTGGGGCGGCGGTGCTCGCTGGCAATGGCGCCATATATTCCGCATGCAACGTCGAGAATGCATCGTTTAGTCTGACCCAGTGCGCGGAGCGTTCGGCCCTGGCTGCCGCGATCGCGGATGGCGTCCAGCCAGGCGACCTGATCCGGCTGCTCATCTATACCCCCGGAAACCAGGTTCACGCGCCTTGCGGAGCCTGCCGCCAGGTCATGCAGGAATTGATGTCCACCGATAGCGAAGTTGTATCCTGCTGCGATACGGACGAATTGAAAACCTGGTCCCAATCGGATTACCTGCCCGACCCCTTCACGCCTGAGTCGTTGAATCGATGACCGATTTGGACCCGGGTAGGTGCGCCGGAAACGAATGCATTTTAAAGGTTCAGTGGCTGGTCGGCGGTTGTTTCAAAAAATGCCGGGCACTAATATTCGCCGATCGGCGGGGTAATCGGGGAAGCGCTCGCGGTACCAGCGATGATTGGAAACTGCGCGCGGCGCTAGGTTGCAGAAAGTGAAAAGGGCAAAGGCAGCACCAGCCAGTGACCAGGTCATGATGGCCCAGCCAATCCACTGGATAATTTCGCCAAGGTAATTCGGGGAACCGACCCAGCGGAACAAACCGCCCTGTGGAATTCGGTAGGCTTTCTCACCCGGCCTTCGGAGCAGGCGAATGCTGCGGTCGGCACGAAAATGGATTGCAAAACCAGCCAGAAATATCGCGCCACCAGCAAAAAAATGCAGAGATAACAGGCGGGTTTCCTCCTTTCCTGCGCTTATGAGTGCTTCTGCATTGTTGTAGCCATTCAGGACATTGAAGGCAATCGCAAAGAGCACCAGCAGTGCAGGAAACGTCTTGCCCGAGGGCCGCATCAGGGCTGGAAAAATAAAAGTCCGATATCCGTAATGAAAAAGCCAGAAGAGCAGCGGCACCCACGCTTGCGGCATCTGGCGAACCGGACTGAGAACAACCAGCGTGGTAATGACCAACAGCGCGGGTAATTCCATTAATATCCATGCCGCACGGCTCGGCAGATTCGGGCCCCAGCCTTTTTCGTGGTGGCGGCCATAAGGCGCGGTGACCCAGACCAGGCTGATCAATACCACAGGGCAAAGAATAAATTGAATCAGGAGCGGTATGCTCATATCCGCATCTTGCCAGAAATCCGATAAGATGCGCCAATGAGAATGTTCTTTAAGAAACTGCACCGATGGCTCGGGCTCCTAATGGCTCTACAAATCATTGCGTGGATGTCCAGCGGCCTTTTTTTCAGCCTTTTCCCGATCACCGAGATTCGCGGTGAGCACCTGACCCGTGCCCCGGACAAGCTGGATGTGAGTCAGCTAAACGGTATGGCTTCACCCGCCGATGCCCTGAACGTGTTAGATGAACACATCCGGGGAGACTGGGAACTCGACTCGGCGAGGTTGATTACCATGGGTGGCAGCACATTCTGGCGCGTGGAAGGTGTTGCTGACAACCGAACGTTTACGCGCCTGATCCAACCCGATGGGCAGGGCGTTGTTCCCATGCTTTCAGCCGCGGAAGCGGAACGCAAAGCTCTCGATTGGATGCAGGAATCCGTCAAAGCAGCTGAGGTTGAGTGGCTGGAATCCAGCCCCCCCGGTTCGGAATTCAGGGGCAGGAACTTGCCCGTCTGGAAAGTCAGCTTTGAACATCCCGAAGGGATCAATCTATACCTGGATCCCTGGACCGGGGAGTTGCTGGCCCGGCGTACGGATCGCTGGCGAATTTTCGATTTTTTTTGGATGTTGCACATCATGGACTTCGACACGCGGGATGATTTTAACCATCTCTTATTACAAATCGCCTCGGCATTGGGGCTGATCATCGCTCTGAGCGGTGTTGTCTACTGGACCATGACCACGAAATTGTTTCGCCGCAGAAACGTGCCGCGCAAGGCGCGGGCTTAAAGCAGGCGGAGCACCTTGGCGCCTCTGAGGTGTCCTTTTTTCAGCGCCAGCAGGGCCTGGTTGGCGTCCTGCAACGGATAGGTTGTGACCCGTGGTTCGAGCGGTATTTCCGCTGCCAGCCGCAGGCATTCATTCACATCCCTGCGCGTGACGTTGGCGACCGTGGTCAGTGACTTCTCGCGCCACAGATGCCGATCGTAGTCCAGGCTGGCAAGAATCTCCTGGTCGGCGGATTCCTTGCGGATGGCGTTGATGACCAACTTACCGCCGGGGGCCAGCGCCTCCATGGCCGCCATCACGGGAAGCCATGCAGGCGTGGTGTCAATAATGGCGTCGAGTCCCTCTTGCGGCCGTTCCGTTGTGTTCCCAGTCCAGGTTGCACCCAGTTCTTCAGCGAAAGCCCGCTCTTTTTCGCTGCGGGCAAAAACAAAAACCGCTGAATCCGGGTAAAGATATCGCGCCATTTGGAGCACCAGGTGCGCCGAAGCCCCGAATCCTGTCAGCCCGAAGCGTTGTCCATTTTTCAGCCGGCAAAGTGAAAGCGCCCGGTATCCAACTGCACCCGCACATAACAGTGGCGTAGCTTCCAGGTCACCAATGGTTCCTGGAATTTCATAGGCAAATGCCTCATGAACCACCATGTATTCGGCGTATCCACCCGGCGCATCGCGGCCAGTGGCCCGGAAGTCAGGGCACAGATTTTCTCGATTGCTCCGGCACCATTTGCAGTCGCCGCAAGCTGAGTGAATCCACGCGATGCCGACTCGCTTTCCTGCCATTTGCAGTTTACATCCCGCACCTTCGGCGACGACCGTGCCGACGACCTGGTGTCCCGGCGTCATGGGTAATACCGGTGGCGGCGTTCGTCCCTCGATTTCGTCTATTTCAGTGTGGCAGACACCACAGGCGCGAACCTGGACCAACAGTTCGGATGGTCCAGGGGATGGCGTTTCCAGGATTTCGTGGACCAGTGCCGGCTGCGTACCATGCATGAGCCCAAGCCGGTGAATACGCATGGCCTGCATTTTTGCGCGAATTTCGTGACTGGGCTGATTTCGGCGGTCATTCATCACGTTAAGCATAATTCCAGACAATACCGGCACCATTGACACGTATCATAAATATTCGCGCAGTTTGATCTAAAATGAAAACTGATGAATCATTTCGGTGAGGCATCGAATGCGTCCTACGTGGAGAACGATATGTCCGGATATAGGAAAATTGCGGTTGCAATCGATTTGAGTAGCGAATCTTCCGCCATTATTAAACGCGCGGTTGACGTGGCTGCTCCGGATAGTGAAATCCACCTGATTTATGTCCAGGAACCCATGGATTCAGTTTACATGGGTGTTGTGCCGTATGGCCCGGTATTCGTCGGCATGGACGAAGTCGAGGAAAACCTTCGCTCGGAACTGAAGCAGAAACTGGACGATATCGGTGAACAATTTGGCGTTCCGGAAGGCGGCCGTCATTTTTTGAATGGCACGCCTGCACGTGAAATACATCGATTCGCTGACGAGCACGAAATGGACCTGATCGTGTTGGGCACCCATGGACAGAAAGGTGTCCAGCTGTTGTTGGGGGCGACGGCGAATTCCGTACTTCACGGCTCTGCTTGCGATGTTCTGGCGGTCAGGATTTACGAGGCGGAATAGCTGATCAAAGCCTGGTTGAGCATCTTTTTTCTGGTTCTGGCCTGGTCGGCCTGGAAGCCGCACGACTATCCCACCTGGTGGCTCGAGGTGTCGCCCGCCCTGGCCGCGCTCGTGGTGCTTCTGGTCACTCGTGAACGATTCCCGCTCACTCCTCTGGCTTACTGGCTCATTTTGTTTCACGCGGTCGTATTGATGATTGGCGGCCATTACACCTACGCCGAAGTTCCAATGGGCGACTGGGTCAGAGAAATGCTTGGAGGCGGCCGTAATAACTACGACAAGCTCGGACACTTCGTCCAGGGTTTTGTGCCGGCCATCATCGTTCGCGAAGTGCTGCTGCGTAACCAGGTGATCGGGAAGAAGGGCTGGCTCTCCTTTCTCGTGGTTTGCGTTTGCCTGGCGATCAGCGCCTTCTATGAACTGATCGAATGGTGGGTAGCGCTGTTCAGCGGACTAGCGGCTGAATCCTTTCTGGGGACCCAGGGCTATGTCTGGGATACCCAATCCGATATGTTCCTGGCGATGATCGGCGCTGTCCTTGCGCTCTTACTGCTGAGCAAAGTGCATGACCGGCAATTGCGAGATATTTGATCCCGATTGTTTCGAATACCAAGAAGGATTCCTTGGCAGGCGCGAAGCGGACGACTATCTGCGGGTTCTCTGGCAGGAACTCGACTGGACCCAGCAAGAGATCACCCTGTTTGGCCGCCGCGTCATGCAACCGCGGTTGATCGCGTGGTACGGTGATGCTTCAGCAGAGTACAGCTACAGTGGATTGTCGCTCAGCCCAAAGCCCTGGCATTATGCATTGCTCGATCTGAAAACCCGCCTCGAAAAAGTTACCGGCCGAACGTTCAACTCCGTATTGGCCAACGCCTACCGGGATGGCAGCGACAGCATGGGCTGGCACCAGGATAACGAGAAGGAACTGGGCCGGCAGCCACTCATTGCGTCCCTGAGCCTCGGTTGCGGGCGTCGGTTTCTGGTCCGGCCAGCGGCCAGGGGTGGAATACGTCCGGGGCCGTCAACCGGCATGACACTTGAGCACGGCAGCTTGCTGCTCATGCAAGGGGAGTGTCAGAATAAATACCAGCATTCGCTGCCGAAAACAAAGCAGAAAATTGGCCTGAGAATCAATCTGACGTACCGGGAAATTCTGGTCTGATCGTAAGTTTAGCGAACGGCGCTGCCGTGGACCACGGGGTGGTGGTCATTGCCCACAAAGCGAATGATTTTCGCCATGATTCCGTCACTGTCGAGGCCGGCTTGGTGGAGGCACTCCTCGCGGGTTCCATGTTGGATAAACAGGTCATCCAGGCCAATGTTCAGAATCGCGGCATCGGCACCCGAGCTGACGAGAACCTCGTTGATACCGCTTCCCGCGCCACCGGCAATTGCGTTTTCCTCGACGGTTACCAGTTTTGAATGGCGGGCCGCTGCGGCGAGAATGGCTTCTGTGTCCAGGGGTTTGACGAATCGCATGTTGATCAGGGTTGCATCCAGCCTTTCCGCAACGGACCGGCAGGGCTCCACCATGCTCCCAAAGGCTAGGATGGCGAGGTCCTTTCCGCGCCGCATGGTCCGCGATTGGCCAAGGGGAATGGCCGTCATTTGCTTCTGAATCTCTGCGCCCGGTCCCCGGCCACGAGGATAGCGCACTGCGGCCGGGCCCTGGTGCCGGAAGCCGGTGTACAGCATCTGGCGGCATTCATCTTCATCCGCAGGCGTCATGATGACCATGTTCGGAATGCACCGCATGAAGCTCAAATCGAAGCTGCCGGCGTGGGTCGGGCCGTCCGGTCCGACCAGACCGGCCCGGTCAATGGCGAATAGCACCGGCAAATTCTGCAGCGCCACGTCGTGTATCAACTGGTCGTAAGCCCGCTGTAGAAAGGTGCTGTAAATTGCGACCACGGGATGCGTGTCCTCGCAGGCCATGCCGGCGGCGAGTGTGACACTGTGTTGTTCAGCGATGCCAACGTCGAAGTAGCGCTCGGGGAACCGGTCATGAAATTCGACCATTCCGGATCCTTCGCGCATGGCCGGTGTAATCGCCAGCAGCCGGGTATCCTGTTCCGCCATATCGCACAACCATTGTCCGAAAACCTCGGTATAGGAGGGTTTTGGTTTTTCCGCGACGTTCTTTGCGACCACCCCTTTGCGCGGGTCGAAAGGCCCGACAGCATGATACCCGACAGGGTCTTTTTCGGCTGGTTCATAACCCTTGCCTTTTTCTGTGATGATGTGGAGCAGGTTGGGGCCGTCTACATCCCGGGCGGTGCGGATGGTGCGAATCAGCGTAGGTAAATCATGCCCGTCGATCGGTCCCAGGTAATTAAAGCCGAGTTCCTCGAAAAGGGTACTGGGCATGACCATGCCTTTGATGTGCTCTTCCCAGCGGCTCATGAACCGCCAGGTCCGAGAATCCCGATGCATCAGGCTCTTGCTGCGCTCACGTATACCGGTCATGGTTGGGCCGCTCATCAGCCGTCCCAGCATCTTTGTCATGGCGCCGACATTGGGCGAAATTGACATCTGATTCTCATTCAGTACGACCAGGAGGTTGGTGTCCAGATCTCCACCGTGGTTGAGTGCTTCGTAAGCCATGCCGGCTGTCATGGCGCCGTCGCCGATGACAGCGACGCACTTTCGGTCCTCACCTTTCAGGGCTGAGGCTGCCGCCATGCCCAGCGCCGCACTGATCGATGTGGATGAGTGTCCTGTGCCAAAGGTGTCGTATTCACTTTCCTCGCGCTTGGGAAAAGGGGCGAGCCCCAGTTTTTTCTTGATCGTCGTTATACTGCCCGCTCGCTCGCACAGGATTTTATGTGGATAGGCCTGGTGACCCACGTCCCAGACAATGCGGTCGTGGGGCGTATCGTAAAGGAAGTGCAGAGCGACGGTTAATTCCACGCACCCAAGCCCGGCGCCAAAATGTCCTCCACTGGAGGCCACCGATTCGATCAGGTAGCGGCGCAATTCATCCGCAACCTGTAACAGGGAATCTTCGTCAAGCTGGCGAAGATCAGCCGGCGAGTCGATGGAACTCAAAAGAGGATAGATCTGCGTATTCATCCCTACTATTTTAGCTTCGCTGACGCTGGGAAGCTATCTGTCACGGCTGACGACATATTTCGCCAGCCAGGCCAGGGTGGAGGTGTCGCCCGATATGTGTTCCAGATGGCTAATGGCCTCGTCACGCAATTCCAGGGCGCGTTTCCTTGATTCTTCGAGGCCGAGAACCGACGGAAATGTCGGTTTGTCGAGTGCGACGTCTGCCAGGGTACTCTTGCCGGTCAGTTTGCTATTACCGGTTACATCCAATATATCGTCATGCACCTGGAATGCGAGGCCGACACACTCGCCGTAAGATTCGAGATGCTGCAAGGCTGCGGACTCCGTACCAGCAAGAATGCACGGGGCGGTCACTGACACACGTATCAGCGCGCCTGTTTTCAGGCGATGCATGGTCGTCAATGCCGCTTCATCGATGCGCTTGCCCACCGCAGCCAGATCGAGCACCTGGCCTCCGGCCATGCCGGTGGAGCCACAAGCCAGGGCAATCGCATGGATCGCCTCGAGGCTGTTCGGGGATTGAACCGGCAGTTCGCTGGCTAAAACCTCGAATGCCAGTGCCTGGAGTGCATCGCCGGCGAGAATTGCTGTGGCCTCATCGAATGCGCGATGGCAAGTGGGTCTGCCGCGCCGCATGTCGTCGTCATCCATGGCCGGCAAATCATCGTGGATCAGTGAATATGCATGAATGTATTCGATCGCTGCCGCCAGGGGGTCCATTGTTTCATGAGCCAGGCCGAGAGCCTTGCCCGTAGCGTAGACCAGGACGGGGCGGAATCGCTTTCCACCTGCCAGCGCCGAATAGCGCATGGCGCGATGCAGTATAACGGGCTCCTCGTTCTCGCCTGGAAGGTGCCTGTCCAGGACCGCTTCGAATCGCTTTTGCCAGCCCAGTATTTCGGCTGCGTGATCAGTCACCACTATCGAAGGGAACCGCTGACGATTCATCGCTGGTGTCAAGCAGCTTTTCGACCGTCTGTTGCGCCTGGTCAAGAACACCCTGGCAATGCCGTGTCAGTTTTACACCACGCTTGAACTGCTTGAGAGACTGGTCCAGGCTGAGATCGCCGGATTCAAGTTGCTCCACAAGGGATTCCAGCTCTTCGAGCGCTTTTTCGAAATCAGGTAAATCTTCTGTTTTGTTATTCATTTCGTTCAATTCAACGTTGACAATCTGCTCGCACCCGAACCAGGACCGGATCACTGGGCTGCCAGACATATTCAAGATTATTTTCCATCAGCCAAACTTGCAGGCGGTGGCCGAAAACCCAGTCCCCAAGAGCCACCGGCTCGCCGTCCCAATGCAACACGGGAATCCCGGGCCTCAACCAGGGCGGTATCGAAGCCGACTGGAAAAAGTGCTTTAACTTGCGGCTCGAGCCATGCGGCATCATTCGCATGCGGTCACCGGCCTTCCTTTCGCCGACGACCCAGCCTGCCGGTATTGGCGTTGCTTTCCCGACCAGGGCCAGGCTTCCCGAATCGGGCCCGAGGTCCAATTCCATCCCACTGCGCCATTCGGTTTCGGGACAGGCCATGAATGGCTTGCGGCGGTGTAACCAGAGATCATGCTGGTAGTGCTTGATCATCCAGTCTTCCCACTGGACCTCCGCCTGGCTGGTCACCTGAGCAATGGAAAGCTGATTCAGAAATTCCCTGAGTCGGCTCTCGGGCAATACAGGGACTTCGTGCCGACGCAACCATTGGCGCAGGATCAGCGTCTGCATTTCAGAATCAAGCTCCAATAGCTTGTGCAATGGCATCTTCAGCCCATCCCGGATCAATTCGCCGGATTGGTTTTCGATAAACACGGCCATGGCGCTGGCCGTCATTCTGGCGTTCCGCGCAGTGCGCGACAATCTGCGCACGAGTCCTGGCCAGCGGCGTTCGAGCACAGGGAACAATTCCTGACGAAGGTAGTTACGATCGAAAGCCGTGTCTTCGTTCGACGGATCCGTCAGCCATTGGATGCCATGGCTTTCCAGGTAGGCGACCAGATCCCGGCGGTACATATCCAGTAATGGCCTGGCAACCCAGCCATGCTCCAGTGTGCGTATTACGGGGATGCCGGCCAACCCCTCGATGCCGCTGCCGCGCATCAGGTTGAGGAAAAGCGTCTCGGCCTGGTCCTCCGAGTGGTGAGCGGTCAGGTACATTTCGTCCTTGCCCAGTATTTGGGCGACGGCACGGTAACGGCTGTTGCGAGATTCTTCCTCCAGGCTGGTTCCGTTCGCCTGACTGATTTCCAGCCGTTCGGCCAGATACGGGATACACCGTTCATCACAGAATGCAGCACAATGCTTCTGCCACGCGCTGGCGGCTTTCTGCAGGCCATGATGGAAGTGCAGAGCGTGGATCGGTGCCGGCAACGCATCCCGGCATTCGTGCATCGCATGCAGAAGTGCGGTCGAATCTGCTCCGCCGCTGAAGCCGATCCAGTATTTCTCCGGCACGGGCAGCCGTGCCAGGCTTGCCAGTAAGTGCTTGCTGGAGAAGCTCGATTTGGAATTATTCATAGGTGTACAGACAATCTAGTCATTGAATTCGCCAAAAGCCAGCAGGCGTTGATAGCGCTTATTAAGCAATTCATCGGTTGTCAAATCGCTCAACTCATCCAGTTGTTTTTCAAGGCATTCAGCGAGTTGCTCGGCCACCTCATCAGGTTCTTTATGGGCGCCGCCCAGTGGCTCAGGAATGATTTCATCGACCAGGCCCAAGCTTTTCAGGCGCCCTGATGTGATGCCCAGCGCCGTTGCAGCCTCTTCTGCGTTTGCGGCGTCTTTCCATAAAATGGATGCGCACCCTTCCGGTGAAATGACCGAGTATGTGCTGTATTCCAGGATATTGACCCGGTCACCCACACCAATCGCCAGCGCCCCGCCAGAACCACCTTCACCGATGATAGTGCAAATGATGGGCACCGGCAGTCTCGACATGACCTGAAGGTTACGGGCGATCGCCTCAGACTGTCCTCTTTCTTCAGCGCCTATACCCGGGTAGGCACCCGGCGTATCGATGAGGGTGATCAGCGGCAAATGGAAGCGCGCCGCCATGTTCATGAGCCGCAATGCCTTGCGGTAGCCCTCGGGCCGGGGCATTCCAATCATCGGCGAATGCACGATCGCCGTGGAGCTCATGAAATTCGTCGAATATTTTCTCAACGTAGTCGAGCGTGTAAGGCCGCAAGGGGTGACGGCTGAGCTGAGAAATCTGCCAGGGCGTCAAATCCTTGAATATGCCCTTTATCTTCTGGCGCATTTTGACCTGGAGGCGCTGAATTTCCTCGTCCAGGTTGATGGCGTTGTCCGAGCCGACATTCCTGAGCTCGTCAATCTTGGCCTGCAGCTCGGCAATAGGCTGCTCAAAATCAAGGTAATTGGAATTCATTGAATCGCTCACCACAATGGACGTGCATTATAACGTGAAGCAGTGCCTTTTGATCAGCTGTTGATCAAGCCACAATCTCAAGCGCCGGAATCCAGGCTGATTTGCTCAAACCCCGGGATACGGGAAAGTCGCCAGTTTTCGAGGGCCCAGGACCACAGGTCTTCCAGGGAGAGGCCTGCCGGACATGGTTGCCCGAGGAAATGCAGCACCTGCTCCAGGGCTTCTGAGCGCGAGAGCAATGAGATCGGATCGGAGCCCAGGCGTTTGCTCAATTTGCGGCCTTTGGCGTCGACGGCGAGCGGGTGGTGTGCATATCTCGGAACCGGCAGTTTCATGCGGTTCAGAAGATGGATCTGGCGCGCGGTCGAGCTGAGCAAATCTACCCCGCGCACCACCTCGGTGACACGCTGGCAGGCATCATCTACCACAACGGCCAGTTGGTAGGCTGGCAGGTCATCGGCCCGCCAGATAACGAAGTCTCCCACCGTTTCCGCCAGATTTTCTTCGATTCGGCCCTGCACCAGATCGTTGAAACAGATGGGCATATCATGCACCTTGAGACGGACCGAGCGCGGGGTCTTATCCCTGGATAACCCGTCCCTGCAAGTGCCGGGATACACGCCGGAGGCAGGAATATCCGCCCGGCTGCAACTGCACCAGAAGGCATCTCCGCTCTCCAGCAGTTCGCTTATTGTGTTTTTGTAAGCATCCGTTCTTTGGCTTTGATAAAGGACCGGCAAATCCGACTGCAATCCGAATTCAAGCAGGTCTTGCAGGATTCTGCCCGCGCTTCCCGGCACTTCCCTTGGTGGGTCGATGTCCTCGATTCTGATCAGCCAGCGGCCTCCGTCTGACCTTGCCTGGAGAAAGCTGGCAACTGCAGCTGCCAGTGATCCAAAATGTAATTCTCCAGTGGGGGAGGGCGCAAAACGACCGGTAGAGACCATAGAGCAGAGCCTAGCTTTCGTCCACCTACTGTGCCAGCACCTGCGAGGACTCTTTCAAAAAAGCGCCCGAAATAAGCTTGACGCCACACTGCCACAGAACCGCAAGACTCGATGTATCAGCAACTTCTTCGGCGATTACCGCCACGTCGAAAGGCTCAGCGGCCTGGACGATCTTACGGATGGCTTCCTGGTTCTTCGTATTTGCAGTTAAATCCTGGGTCAGCGATGTGTCGAGTTTCAGGTATGAAACTTCGAGGTGATCCAATAATTGGCGGGTGCGCCGTTCTGCATCAAAATGGCAAATGGCAAGCTGACAACCCAGTGGGCTGAGTTCTTTCATCAGACGCTGAGCCGGGCGCAAATTCGTATGGGCATCGCTGGCGGCAATCTGGAGAATCACTTTGTTGCCTTCCACGCACGCAGCTTTCATCTGGGTAGCAAACCACCCGGGGAAACCGTAATCCAGGATCGAATTGCTGCTCAGGCTGATAACCTGACGTTCATCACTGTCGACAAATGTCTTGAGCAAGCCAGGAATATAGTGCCTGTCGATGGTTCCACCCAGTTCGCTGCGCTCTGCGATCGCCTGGAACTCTGCTGAAGAATGGTCTCCATCTTCCCCGCGCAGGTGCACAATATTTTCCATTAACTGATCGCCTTCACCATCCAGGTCGACTATGGACTGCTGCACGGTATAGACATCCTGGTTTCCGAGCGCAAACTTGATGCGCTCCACCCATTCCTGCTCGCCGTCGAGTGATTCAACAGCCGTCAGCTGCGGGCGATAGACCACCAGTCGATTGCCGCTTTCCGCGGCTTCTGTTTGTGCCGTCCGGGCATGCATTATGACATCGGCTGAATTCTGATCAAGACGTCCCACGTCGCTCATCCCGATGCTGCATGTGGCGGAGAAGGCACGGTCAGCTATTTCAATGACATGACCGCGATAGGCCGACAGAATTTCTTGAGCCGCCGCCTCCAGTTCAGCGGCTGTGCTGCGCCGGGCCAGCACGGCGAACCCACGGTCATTGATGCGGGCCGGAAAGTCGCCTTCAGAGATGCAACCACGTATTACGTTCGCCAAATCGATCATAAAAGCGTCTATCGAATCGGCATGCAGTTCATTCAACAATTCCTCGAAACCGTCAGGTTCAATATAGAACACCGAATTTGCGTGGTCACTCGGGCTGGAAGCGATGCACTCATCCAATGCATCAGTGAAGGCCTTGCGGTTATGGAGTTGTGTCAGCGGATCAGTGACCCGCATGTGTTCCAGTTCTGCCGCCAGTTCATTTGCGGCATCCCTGCGTTGCATCATCATCTGCGTGCAGTCTTCGCCGTCATAGCGGGCGGGTGAAAAGAGTAGGCCGGCCTCGAACACACTGCCGTCCGGCCGTTTGACGTTTACGTCAACAGCCTGGGTGGGGAAAATCCCTTTTGATAAGCCCTTGAACAATCCTTTGAAGTCCGTATCTTCGGCCTCCAGCATCTCCAGCAGGGAAAGACCAGCAAGCTCGGATTCTTCCTCTACCCTCAGCGATTCCAGGTAGGCGCGGTTGGCGTATACGTGCAGGCCCTCATGCACATAGGCTATGGCGTCGCGCGAACTGTTAAGCAAGAGGTTATAGCGGTGCTCAAGCTCTTCGAGATGTCGTTGTTGGCCCTCCTGCTGACGTTCATTCTCACTGTTTCTGACCAGCTTGTTGACTGCATCGGTCAGCAGATCTTCCCGCTTGGAATTGATGACGAAACAGGCTGTATTCGCCAGTCTCTCAGCCAGCTTTTCAGGATTTTCGAGGTTAGTGAACAGGGCCAGTGGAACGTTGAAAGCTGAAGCGAGTGCACTGATTTCTTCAAGTGATGCATCAGTTTCTTCCGCGTCAGCGTAGATGATCAATACAGGAGATTCATGATCCAGCGCACGCTTGACGTCCTTTCCGGTCTGCGTGTGGATTACATGAATTTTAATTCCGGAATTACGAAGCAGAGAGTTGACATGCTCAGCGGACTCAGGAGAACTGTCTATGACGAGAAGATTTACGCTGTGCATGTGTAGTTGGCCTCCATGCCCCATACTTATCACCTGTTTGTACCATATTTATCGACCTTGAATCAATTAATTACACTATATTTCAAAGATCGATTCCAAGATAAACCGGGGGCTTCAATCCGCCGATTATGGCTGAAAACAGGACGGACTAACAGGGCACTGCGTCTCTCATGGTTTCCCGGCCCCGTTCGCGTTATTATTCAAGTTTGAATTCCGGAGGCCTGGATGGCAAGTTACAGCACCAACGAATTCAGGGGTGGCCTGAAAATAATACTGGATGGTGAACCGTACAACATCGTCGAAAACGAATTTGTCAAGCCGGGTAAGGGACAGGCTTTCAACCGGGTTCGCGTCCGGAATCTGAAGTCCGGCCGCGTCATCGAGCGCACATTCAAATCCGGAGACTCGGTAGAAGCGGCTGACGTATTCGAGATGGATGTCCAGTACCTGTATAACGATGGCGAATTCTGGCACTTCATGCACCCCGAGACCTATGAACAGCATGCCTGTTCCAAAGAGGCGATGGGTGACGGCACGAAATGGCTCAAGGAAGAAGACATCTGCCAGATGACTCTATATAACGGTGAGCCATTGAGTGTGACGCCGCCGAATTTTACTGAATTACGGATTGTCGACACCGATCCGGGGCTAAGAGGTGACACTTCCGGGGGTGGGGGTAAACCGGCTACCCTGGAGACTGGTGCCATCGTGAGAGTTCCCTTGTTCGTGAACAATGAGGAGCTCATCCGGGTTGATACCCGCACCGGAGAATATGTTTCCCGGGTAAAGGAATAAGCTTCACTACAATGGAATCCCTGGAAGCTGGGCTCGAGCATCAATCGGAGCAGATCACTCTGATTCACTCAAGGTACACGGTACCGGTCAGGCCCGGTAACGCGGTGTATGAGAATTATTCGGTCGCAATTGCAGACGACATCGTCGTCTCGATATTGCCCCGCGAGGAAGCAGAGCGTGCCTGGCCGAATGCGGACACTGTCGAACTCCCCGATCATGTGCTGCTGCCAGGCCTGATCAATTCGCATACCCATTCGCCGATGACCCTGCTTCGCGGTTATGCCGACGACATGGAACTGCACGACTGGCTGAAAAAGCATATCTGGCCGGCCGAACGCGAATTCGTTGGCCCCGGGTTCGTCGCTGACGGAACCCGCCTGGCGATTGCTGAAATGCTGCGGGCTGGTACGACCTGTTTTAATGACATGTACTTTTTCCCCGATGCCACCATCGAAGCCTGCCAGGAAGCGGGCATGCGGGCCAGTATCGGAATCACGATCATCGATTTCGAAACCGCCTGGGCCAAAGACGTCGATGACTACATCAAAAAAGGACTGCACTTGCATGACCAATGGAAAGACCAGCCGCTGGTCAGTTTTACCCTGTCGCCGCACGCCCCGTACACGGTGTCCGATGACACGCTGCATCGAATCTCCGTTTTATCGAATGAAATGCACTTCCAGGTTCACATGCATCTGCTGGAGACCGAGTGGGAGATCAAGCAGTCGTTTCAACACCATGAACTGCACCCCATCAGCAGGCTGGAGAAACAGGGACTGCTCAATCCCAACCTGCAGGCAGTCCACATGGCACAACTCTCGGCCGACGATATTGAGAAATTCGCCCAATCCGGCGCCCAAGTGGTCCATTGTCCACAGTCGAATCTCAAACTGGCCAGCGGGATTTGTCCGCTTTCGTTATTGATGGACGCGGGAGTAAACGTTGCGCTGGGCACCGATGGAGCGGCCAGCAACAACAACCTCGATATGATTTCTGAAGCCAAGACCGCAGCGATCCTGGCAAAGGGCGTATCCGGAGAAGCCCAGGCGGTCAATGCTTTCCAGGCGCTGGAAATGATGACAATCAACGGCGCCCGGGTCCTGGGCTTGGATGATCAACTCGGCAGCATTGAGCCGGGTAAACAAGCTGACTTGTGCGCACTGGACCTCAGCGCGCCGGAAACGCAACCACTCCATCACGTGGTGTCTCAAATAATCTATGCCGCATCGAGCAGGCAGGTCAGCGATGTGTGGGTGGCTGGCCGGCGCCTGTTGAATTCCGGCCAATTGATGACCATTGACACGGATGAAGTGATACGGTCAGCCAGGCGCTGGCATGTGAAGCTTGCCGGACTGGAAGACAGAATGTTGAATGAAAAGAAGGAATCCGCCCTGTGACCACTCAAACGGACCAAAACATCGACACCGCTGAACGGGAAAGATTCGATTCGGTCGCGTCCGGATGGTGGGATCCTGAAGGCCCGTTCCGTCCGCTCCATGAACTCAATCCGGCGCGCTTGAAGTTCATATCGGATCGCGCTGAAATTTCCGGGGCAGATGTCGTTGATGCCGGATGTGGGGGTGGAATCCTTTCGGAATCCCTCGCCAAAAAAGGCGCCAATGTGACGGGTATCGACGTGGCGCCCCGCGTATTGGCGACAGCCCGCCTGCACCTGAATGAATCCGGGTTGGAAATCGATTACCAGGAAAAGGCAGTTGAGGATCTGGCCGCTGAATCCGCGGCGAGTTTCGATATCGTTACCTGCATGGAAATGCTCGAGCACGTGCCGGATCCGGCTTCGATCATTGCTGGTGTTCATGAGCTTTTGAAACCCGGCGGCCACGGATTTTTCTCCACCCTGAACCGCACACCATTGGCGTTCGCACTGGGCATCGTCGGCGCTGAGCACATCGCACGCCTGCTGCCTCGCGGAACGCACCGCTATGATCGATTTATCAGGCCATCTGAACTCAGTGCATGGTTACGAGACGCGGGCATGCTGGTGAAGGACATCACGGGTCTGCACTATAATCCGGTCACCCGGAGCGTCATGCTCGGAGGGAATGTACAGGTCAACTACCTGGTCCATGCCGTGAAGCCGGATTCATGACAGACATCAAAGCCATGCTGTTTGATCTGGATGGCACATTATTGGACTCCGCTCCAGACCTGGTGGGCTCGCTGAACTGGGTGCGGCACACCGAGGCCCTTCCGCCGCTGCAGGTAGCAGACATGAGCATTTTTGCTTCCAAAGGCGCTGTAGGCTTGCTGAAAGCAGGCATGCCCGAATCTGATGAGGCTGTTCTTGAATCCCGGAGGTTGCGATTTTTGGATCACTACGCGGAAAACAGCTTCCAGCATTCAACCCTGTACGAGGGCGTCGCCGAGTTGCTCGATTTCCTCGGTGAGTCTGAAATTCCCTGGGGTGTTGTCACCAACAAGATCGAAGCACTGACGTTCCCGATCATCGAAGCGGCGGGTCTGATGGAGACCATCTCATGCATCGTTTGCGGTGACACCCTGAGCGAGAGCAAACCCGATCCTGCACCCGTCAGCCTGGCTTGCGGAATTCTCAACGTTGAGCCCGGCAACACCCTGTTTGCCGGAGACGATATCCGGGATATTCAGGCAGGAAAAGCCGCCGGGACTCAGACAGCCGCCGTCCATTACGGGTACGGCTCGCATGAGCTGACAGGCAGCCTGGTCGAAGACAGCTACCCGGTTCACCACCCCGCGGACCTGATCAATCTGCTCAGGTGAAGGAAAAATCGAACGAGAACCTGTTTTGTTGGGAGCAGGTGCTGAAGACAAACCGGTTGTTTCGGGTCACTCACGCCTTTGCAGATGATTCATCAACTGACGGCTTATTGCCGCTGTATGCGCTTTTTTCCTCAGTTGAACAAGTCTGTTCTGAAATAGGCGACGAGGATGTCGCACGCAAAAAACTGGACTGGTGGCGCGAGGAGTGCCTGCTCAAGGACATGGCTTCCAGCAATCACCCGGTCATCCGGAAGCTTTGCAGCTCCGGCGCGGCTTCAAAAATAAAGAAGAGAAACATCTCTCAATTACTCGATGGTGCCGAGTCGCGGCTCGATGCATCGCCACCGGCCGATTTGGAAGCGCTGCAGACCATTTGCGAGAGTATCATCCGGCCTCAGCTCGAATTGGAAATCAGCGTCTGCAGTGGTGCAGACCAATTGGCAGAGAAATTTTCAGCTGGCTCATCGCAAAGCGGATTGCTGCAGTTGATCCGGGAAAGCGCGGCACGAGAGGGGCAGGGCGGGTATTGGTGGATTCCCCTGAACCTGCTCGCCCGGCACGGCCTGACTCGAGCAGACCTCGCGGATACTGCAGCGACAGAGTCGGTGAGGGGGCTGTTTTCTGAAATCCTGGGCGCAGGGCAAAAATGGGGAACAGAATCAGTGAGCAAGTACGAAAAGAGCCTCACTGGATTGAAGCGAATGCGTCACCTGGCGGTTCTCCATGGTTTATACAAGAAGAAACTGGAGCGTCTGGACGGTCAAAAACCGCAGCAATTTGCCCAAGAACTGAATCGGCTACGCTTCATGGACCTGTTTGAAGCCTGGAAAGTGGCTCGGTTCGTCAATCGCCTTTGATGGTGTCCGGCCCTTTGCCAGCGGTTTTTTCATAAACTCCTTTTCCGGATTTGCGATATTGGGTGAAACCGTGTTTTTCTATGTTGGCGGCGTCAAGGGAAGGTCCCGATTTGGCCAAGTTAGGCGCTGAAATCTTCCTGCAGACGGGCGCACCACATTCCGGGCAGTCGCTCAGTTCGGGATCATTGATCTTTCGAAGAATCTCGAATCCATCGAGGCAGAAGGCGCAGTGCCGCTCACTGCTGGGTTTATATTCATAAATGGGCATGGGTTACCGCTGCATTCGCTGTTGCCAATTGACAGTGAATTGTAATTCGAAAGTGGCCGCAACCCAATTTAAACCGCTTCTCAAAACCGTTACACTGCCGCGGCAGCGAATGAGCCGGGCATCAGGAGTGAGGCCTTGAATGGAAAAACAGTCATATTAACTGGCGCTGCAGGCAGCCTGGGGTCCACCTTGTCGCTGCTCTGCGCGACGCAAGGTTGGAATACCGTGATGCTCGACAGCAGCCACGAAGGGCTCGAGCGGGCATATGATCTGATCACGGACGCCGGTTGCCCCGAGCCCGTGTTGCATCCCATGGATCTGTCGGTGACAGGCACGGAACAATTCGATGAGATGCTGGAGACGATTGAATCCGAATTTGGCGGGTTGGACGCGGTCATTCATTGTGCTGCCAGATTCGAAGGGCTCATGCCGCTGGATCACGTCTCGCCGCCGGAATGGCTTTCACACATGCAAGTCAACCTCAACGCCGCCTGGCTGTTGAGCGCGCTGTGTTTGCCTCTACTCAGGAGATCCGGGGCAGGGCGCCTCTACTTCATGCTCGAAGACTTGCAAAAAGTAGAAGGCGCTTTCTGGGGGCCTTACGGGGTGAGCAAGCACGCCCTTCGAGCCCTGGTAAGTCAACTCGCGGCCGAGTGCCGTTCCTCGTCCGTCCAGGTGCTGGGAATACATCCGGGGCCAATGCGTTCAGAACTCAGATCCCGAGCCTATCACGCCGAAGATCCGTCAGTTCAGCCTGAGCCCGTTCGGGTCGCACAAGCCGTCATGAAATATCTGAACGGTAAACGTAAGCCCAGCGGGGTGTTTCTGGATTTGAGTCAATCCTGACTTATGCGGCCCGGGAAGCTTCAAATCCAATGATCGCGCGTTTCGTGACCTCACCCCAGCGATAACCGCCCAACTCGCCAACCCGGCGGATCACGCGGTGGCATGGAATGATCCAGGCTACCGGATTGCCGCCCACAGCAGTGCCAACCGCCCTGGAAGCAGTGGGTTTTCCGATGCGTTCCGCCAGCCGGCCGTATGATATATGCGCCCCTTCAGGAATGGCCAGCAGCGCCTCCCAGACCTTGAGCTGAAAAGGGCTGCCCCTAAGCCAAACCGGGATGGGTTTGTTATCGCTTCCATGAAAAATTTTGTTCAGCCAGACTTGTGCTTCATCTGGGTTTTCCTTGAAGTTCGCATTTTTCCATTGCGACCGCAGGGCTTCGACAGCCTGTCTGCTCCCTTTTTCATCACAGAAACCAAGGAAATTAATCCCGCGCGATGACCAAGAGACCAGTGCTGTACCGAACGGGCTGTTTCCAATGCCATAATCCAGACGGGCACCCTGGCCGTGTTTTCGGATTTCACCCGGCGTCATGGCTTCGGTTGTAATCATCAGATCATGTAATCTTCCGGGCCCTGACAAGCCCGAAGACAACGCAGCGTCCAAAACGGAATTTCCGGATACCAGCCTGTCCAGAGCCGCTTCCCTGGTCAGAGACTTGAGAAACTGTTTTGGGCTAACACCGGCCCAGGTCTGGAAAGTTCTCTGTAAGTGATGTGGGCTGACGCCCACCGCTGAGGCCAGCTCAGCAAGATCAGGCTGAGCGGATTGGTTATCCACCATCCACTGAAGGCATCTGGCGACCAGATTGTAGTGCTGATTGTTTCGCATGACCTCATTTTAAGACCGCAACAAAACCTTGCCACCCGATTCTTGCGGTTTACATGAAAGTTATTTCATACTTGAAAAATAAACCCAAAGTGGAGACTAAAATGTCGGACGACCTGTTCTTGAAAATCATCAATCGGGAAATACCCGCAGATATCGTTTACGAGAATGACGAAATCCTGGCGTTCCGCGACGTAAACCCACAAGCGCCTTATCACATATTAATCATCCCCAAGCAACCGATCAGGACCATTAATGACCTGGAGCCCAAGCATTCCGAACTGGTTGGCAGACTATTCCTGGTTGCAGCGGAATTGGCCGATCTCGAGGGAATCTCGGAGGACGGTTACAGGGTGGTCATGAACTGCAATCGAGCAGGAGGCCAGGCCGTTTATCATATTCACCTGCATTTGTTGGGTGGGAGGCAGATGGGGTGGCCGCCTGGTTAGTTGATTTGTAACCAGACTTGGCGGCTCATACGTCTTCAAAATAGTAAAAGCCAACACCGGCGGTAATCATACCTTCACCGTAGTTTTCACATTCCCATGGGGCAATTTTTTTACGTGTTGTTTTTTCGTAGTCAATAAGCATGTTCCTCATCGCTTTTCGAAAACCAAGTTGGTCTTCAGGACTAAGACGGAAAGTCCAAAACTGCCTTTGAAATAACTTCTCGCCCTGTCCTGCGTTGATGTTGTGCTCAATTGTCGAAATTAGATTCGATATGGCCAAGAACGCTGCATTCATAATGTTCGGTTCGTCGTCTGAAAGATAAGGCGAATAGTGATCTACAACAAGCTTCAACAAACGCTTTTCCTTATCCTGTTTTATACTTTTAGTATCAACCAATCGCTGAATAATAGATTGTGTTGTAATACCTCTTGTGGAAATCGTAGATCTAACGAGACTTTCAAATCCTGAATCTAAATCGCCGTAGTCCAGCAGCTTACAAGATCCTCCATCACCGGATTCTTCGATCAGATTTGCCCAAGCCTCGACGATTGCACTTTCAGGTGTCAACTCAGACAGAAGTTGCTGTTTATATTGTTTCTCGCCATCTTTGATCCGTTTTTGCAATTGGATCAAAGTTCGTGTGTCGAGTCCGGTAACGAGTGCCATCCTTGTCATGGCCACATTTTTACCAGGGTTTTCGGATCTTAATTTCTTTTCAGCTTCCTCCACATAAACGTAGCGAATGATTTCTTGTAACTTCACCAGAGAAATTCTTCCTACTAAAAACCGGATTAGCCTTCTAAAGACATTTTCAACCGCCCGAGTCAGCATGGCGGCTTCGCTAAGTCGGCTATCCTTTAAGGCTGTCACTTTGATCTCCTTTCTCACATCTGCTCTTGGTTCTCTGATAACGCACTTGGACCCAAACCTTCCAGAATTATGAGAATTTCAAATCGGGGTTAAAACGCACATTTAACTTCAGGAGTAGAAAATATATTGCCGACGAAACTACATTTCATGAATACCACCCCTAAGAAAAAATCGTTTCGAGTTTTTTATTGGTAAAAAAGACTTTAATTGTAGAAATTCTTACTAGTAAGAATTATGACAATAATGTCAAATGTTAGTTTTTGCAAAACTTATTGTGAGGTTCTATTAGGGAATGTATGACTCTATTGGAGTTTGTAGACCGGGTGAAAAAAACAAATATCGGCTACGGCTCTATGGTGAGAGTACAAATTGTACATCTGGGCATTTTTGAGAAGAGAGGAGCTGATGGAATATTTAATTAGAGTCACTGCTGAACTTATTTAGAATCGAATAATTTTCTGTTCTGAAACATCCTGATTACCGTAGGCAATATTATTGCGGGCTGTATCATTAAACAAAATGGGCTCCTGGGTAACGATTGCGATTTGATTGCGCAAAGATTCTATGGAGGTTTTGCGGACGTCGACGCCGTCAATCAAAACCGCGCC
>CAMYKC010000071.1:25297-29325 GCA_947258865.1 uncultured Lysobacterales bacterium | reverse complement strand
GACGTCGTTTTGCTCGCCCGGGTCGCCGTTCTCATCCAGCAGGAACTTGGGCACCAGAAATAGCGAAATGCCCTTGACCCCGGCCGGGGCATCCGGCAGGCGAGCCAGCACCAGGTGAATGAGGTTGTCCGTCATCTGGTGGTCGCCCCAGGTGATGAAAATCTTTTGCCCGGAAACCAGGTAGTGATCGCCATTCGGCACCGCCCGCGTGTTGACTGCCGACAGGTCCGAACCAGCCTGTGGCTCGGTCAGGTTCATGGTGCCGGTCCACTCACCGCTGACAAGTTTATGGAGGTACGACTCCTGGAGTTCAGGTGAGCCATGCAGAAGCAAGGCCTCGACCGCGCCATGCGTCAGCAGGGAGCACAAAGAAAATGCGAGGTTGGAGGACTGCCAGATCTCGTCGACAGCCGTGGCGATAACCTTGGGCATTCCCTGCCCACCGAATTCTTCCGGAAATCCAAGCCCGGCCCAGCCGCCTTCAACGTATTGGAGATAGGCTTCCTTGAATCCTTCGGTCTCCTGAACGCCTTGATCGCTCAGCGTCGCACCCTGCCGGTCACCGACGACATTGAGGGGGGCGACGACTTCCGTGGCTATCCGGTTGGCTTCTTCCAGGATGGCGGACGCAAGTTCACCGTTGATCTCGTCAAGCCCAGCTTCTTCGCACAGCCCATCGAAACCAATCACTTCGTTAATAATAAATTCAGCATCCTTGTAGGGATAACTGTAATCAGACATGACAGACACTCCGGTTTCGTGTTCAAAAGGACGGTATAGCACGGTGTTTTACGCCAAACAACCGCAATTCCGGCCCACTTAACGGCCAGTTTAAATCGGGAGTTCCGCGGTGTACTTGATCTCCGACAAGACGATGTTCGAGTGGACTTCCTGAATTTCCGGTAAGTGAGATAGTTTTTCGAAAAAGAAGCGTTCGTATTCCTCGATATCACGCACCACGATACGCAACAGGAAATCGATATTGCCCAGTACCAGATGGCATTCCTGGACTTCTCCGAATTGACGGATCGTGTCTGCAAACTCTGGGACTTTGCTGCGACCATGCGCGGTCAATTTCACCTGCGCAAACACCATGACATCAAAGCCCAGCTTTTTGCGGTCGAAGCGCATGACCTGCCCCAGGATGAAACCCTCATCCCGCAAGCGCTGAATACGGCGCCAGCACGGTGATTGAGACAAGCCGATTTTTTCGCCAATGGCCGCTGCGGAAAGTTCAGCATCCTGTTGTAAAAGACGGAGAATTTCCTTATCTATCCGATCAATCTCTATTTCTTGCATGATTAATCCAATATATGGATATTTCATGCATTATACATTCTTTCATAATTTTGATGCACATGTTTTTTGCAAGTAAATTTCCGTGAAAATGGGCTATTCTCAAAAGCAAATGCCAGGAGAGTGTCCGACGACATGACCAACAACCCCAAACTCCATATTCCTCAACCCGCGGCGCGCCCTGGTGAGGTCCCGGATTTCAGTTACCTGGATTTGTCAGATGCAGGCGCAGTCTTCCGTCCGCCGACCAACGCCAGGGCGGCTGAGATCGAAAACCTGGCGCTGGAAATGGTGCGCGTTCTGGACGACGACCATGTCGCCCAGGGGCCCTGGAACCCGGACCTGGACAAAGACACGCTGCTCGAAGCTCTTCGCCTGATGGTTTTGACCCGGGTCTACGACGACCGCATGCAGCGGGTGCAGCGCCAGGGAAAGATCACCTTCTACATGCAGGCGCTGGGCGAGGAAGCCGTGTCCATCGGTCAGGGGCTCGCGTTCGAGCCCGGGGACATGCTGTTTCCCGCATATCGCAACCAGGGGCTCTATATCATGCGTGAAACAGGGCTGGTCGAAATGATGTGCCAGTGCCTGTCGAATAGCCGCGACATGTGTAAAGGCCGGCAGATGCCCATCTTTTACCAGAACAAGAAAAAGAACCTGTTCACAATTTCAGGCAACCTCGCCACCCAGTACCCTCAAGCGGTCGGTTGGGCCATGGGCTCTGCAATCAAGGGTGAGGACCATATCGCGGCGTCGTGGGTTGGAGATGGCAGCACGGCAGAAGCTGATTTCCATTACGCCCTGACGTTTGCCGCCGTTTACAACGCCCCGGTCGTTTTGAACGTGATCAACAACCAGTGGGCGATCTCTACTTTCCAGGGCTTTGCCGGAGGTGAACGCCGGCCATTCGCAGCACGTGGCCTCGGACTTGGTATACCGGGAATCCGGGTGGATGGAAATGACCTTCTCGCGGTGTATGCAACGACACGGTGGGCTGCCGACCGTGCACGCCAGGGTGGCGGCCCGACCCTGATCGAACTCGTCACTTATCGCGGAGGCGCACATTCGACCAGTGACGATCCTACCCGCTACCGGCCCAAGGACGAGTGGGAGGCCTTCCCGCTGGGTGATCCGGTGAACCGCCTCAAACAGCACCTGATCAAGCTGGGACACTGGTCCGACGAGCAGCAAACGAAGCTGGAAGAAGAACTCAGGAATACCGTGAATGAAGCCTGGAAAGAGGCTGTATCCTTCGGGACACTGACCGAACCGCCGTTTCTTGATGTTGAACTGATGTTCGAGGATGTGTTCGCGGAAATGCCGGAACACCTCAAGCTTCAGCGAAACAAACTCCTCGATCTGAGAGGAGAAAAGTCATGAGCAGGATGAATATGATCCAGGCCATACACTCGGCCCATGACGTGATGCTGGAAAAGGATCCCAGCGTGGTCGCCTTTGGGCAGGATATCGGTTATTTCGGGGGCGTGTTCCGTTGCACCGACGGCCTGCAGAAAAAATATGGTGAGCACCGGGTTATCGATGCACCAATCGCCGAAGGGGGTATTGTCGGCACCGCCATCGGGCTGGGAATCAACGGCCTCAGGCCCGTGGTGGAAATACAGTTTGCAGATTACATCTACCCGGGCTTCGACCAGATCGTCAGCGAACTTTCACGCCTGCGCTACCGCAGCGCCGGGGATTTTTATTCACCGGTAACCATTCGCACACCCTGTGGCGGTGGCATTCGCGGCGGCCAGACGCACTCGCAGAGCCCCGAGGGTATTTTTACGCACCTGTCGGGTGTCATGACCGTGATGGTGTCCAATCCCTACGACGCCAAGGGTCTGCTGATCAGCGCCATCGAGTCGGATGACCCGATCATTTTTTTCGAGCCCAAGCGTATCTACAACGGGCCCTTCGACGGAGATCCCGACAAGCCTTCCGCCTCCTGGGCATCCCATCCCAAGGGCGAGGTGCCGGACGGTTATTACACGGTTCCGCTGGGCAAGGCTGATATCGTCGAGGAAGGTGAAGACCTGACCATCATCACCTACGGCACCATCGTGCACGTGGCACAGGCTGCGGCTGAGCGGGCGGGAGTGAATGCCGAAATCATCGATGTGCGCACGTTGATGCCGCTGGACATCGATACCTTGCGGGAGTCCGTCAACAAAACCGGCCGTGCCATGGTTGCGCACGAGGCTACCCGTTTCTGCGGTTACGGCGCTGAACTCGTGGCGACGATCCAGAAAGAATGTTTCTGGCATCTGGAAGCACCCATTTCCCGCGTGACCGGATGGGACACCCCCTACCCTCACGCCTTCGAGTGGCAATATTTCCCGGTACAGAAACGCCTGGTGGAGGGTATCCGCAAACTCATGGAGGTCGAATGAGCGAGTTTATATTTAAATTGCCTGACCTGGGTGAAGGCATGGTCGAGGCGGAAATTGCGGAATGGATGGTGAATGTCGGTGACCAAGTCGCCGAGGAAGATCCCATTTGCGCCATGCTGACAGACAAGGCGGCGGTTGAATTGACCTCACCGGTAAGCGGCAAGGTTATCTCGGTCGCCGGAGAAGAAGGCGACATGGTAACGGTCGGCTCACCGCTGATCGTGTTTCAAACCGAAGGAACCGCGGTTGAGGAATCACCGGAGGTATCGCCCGGAAAGACCGGGACCACGGCAACCGCAGCCGCCAAGACGACGGAACCCCCGGCGGGCCGGGGAAAAG
>CAMYKC010000071.1:0-25262 GCA_947258865.1 uncultured Lysobacterales bacterium | reverse complement strand
GACCTCGCGCAGGTTCCGGGGACAGGGCCGAGAGGGCGCATCCTCAAGAAGGACCTCGATTCTTTCGTCTCCGGCAGGGCAGATACGGCCCCTGCTGCGAAAGTGCAGGTCGCGGGCGAACGCAGGACCGGAACCACCGAAATCAAGGTGATCGGACTCCGCCGCAAAATTGCCGAACGGATGGCGCAGGCGGCAAGTGAAATTCCGCATTTTACCTACGTAGAGGAGATCGACGTTACCGCGCTTGAGTCCCTTCGCGAGCATCTTAATTCCGGAAAATCAGCCGGCGAGCCGAAATTGACGCCACTGGCATTCCTGGGGCTCGCCCTGGTTCGCGTCTTGCGGGAATTTCCGCAGTGCAATGCGCATTATGACGGCGAACGCAACGTCATCATTCGTCACGAGGCCGTGCATCTCGGCATCGCGACACAAACCGAAGATGGCCTCAAGGTTCCAGTCGTCAAACACAGCGAGGCCCGCTCTCTCGAGGACCTGGCTGCTGAAATCCGCCGCGTGTCCAAGGCGGCTCGTGACAACAGCGCCACACGGGACGATCTGACAGGATCGACCATCACCATCACCAGTCTTGGCAAGATGGGCGGCATTGTCAGCACCCCGGTTATCAACCAGCCCGAAGTCGGCATCATCGGCGTCAACAAGGCCATCGATCGCCCGGTCGTCCAAAATGGCCAGGTCGTGGTGCGGCGGATGATGAACCTTTCCTCGTCGTTCGATCACCGCTTCGTGGACGGATACGATGGCGCGGCGATGATCCAGGCGCTGAAGGAAATGCTGGAGCAGCCCGCTACCATTTTCATGCCTTGAGCGTCACCACGAAAAAGGGCCGGGAAATCCCGGCCCTTTCGATACGTAAACCAATTACTGATTTACACGTTCACTATGGCGTGAAGCCGATGATGGTGAATCCGCCAAACTTGTCACCGACGATTAACGGCGCCGAGCAGGATCCATGGAAGATGATGGTCTGGAGTAATGTTGTGCCATCCAGGATCTCTACCTTGATATTGGGCGGAATCTTGCCACTGGGGGTCCACTTGCCGAGGATGTTCATCGGGTCACCCACGTTGATACCAGTGTGAGTGGCTTCAAGGTCGTTCTTGTCGTAGAGCTTGAACGTCACTGTTGCCGGCAGGGTCACGACATCGGGAACACCAACCACGTCTTGAGCGTTGTCACTGAAGGATGTTCCGTTGTACGCGATCTTCAGTACCGTGGGCCGGCCAAATTCCTCGCAGATATCGACAGGCTCTGCGCATACCAGCGTCGCGCTGTCGCTGTCGTTGACACCGCCGAACGGATAATCCAGCGAGGTTCCGTTTGCGGACGCGGTGTTGACAACTTCACCACCTGACGTGCAGCGGTTGACCTGGTATAGCTCAGGAATATCGACCTGGTCCAGCACCACGAATTCACCGATCAGCAACGTGCCCACCGGATAATCCACGACGCCAAGATCTGCATCGTTGACCACGACGTTTTCGAGGTCAGCCGTCCCGGTATTGGTTACTGTCAGCCGGTACCAGGCGTCGCTGGGCGGCAGTTGCGACGGCGTGAAACCGTCGTACCAGGTGACTCCACCATCGACGCTGATTTCCTTGACGATCTGTATGTCCGGCGTGCCGGTGCATTCAAGCCAGGCGGCGTCTGTATCGCTGGTCGTTGCGCCCGTATCGGCCGAATCGCCCGAAGCGGTTGCGGTATTGGCAAACGTGCCCCGATTGGTGCAGCGATCCTGATAGTACAAGGCCGGGATATCACCGTTGGTCAGCACAATCTGCTGACCCGCGGGAATGTCGGCCACTATCTCGTCGATACCCAGCGTTCCATCCGTAACGTGAACATTGGTCAGGCCAACCAGGCCGAGGTTTTTCACCGTGAAACGATAGTACGCGTCGGACGGCGCCTGCGTTAACAGGGCTTCACCCTCGGTGTTGGCGTCGAACCAGGTGCTGTTGTCGACACTGACTTCCTTGATGATCTCGATCGTGGGTTCGCCGACGCAGAGCAACGTTGCGGTGTCGCTGTCATTGACCGTGTCATTCGGATCGTCTATTGAAGTGCCGCTGGCCGACGCGGTATTACCGATCTGGCCTGCGCTTTCACAACGATTCTCTACATACAGTTCGGGCACGAAATCGGGAAGAGGACCGGCGTTGAGCACGACGACTTCGCCGACATCCAGGGAGCCGATCGTCTCGAGGACGCCAAGGTCGCCGTCCTGGACTTCAACGTCCACCAGTGGGGCCGTTCCGTCATTGGTCACCGTGAGTCGGTACCACGCATCGGAAGGATACTCCTGCGGCGGCGTAATATCGTCATACCAGGGATCAGTGCCCGTCGGGCTGATTTCCTTGAGGATCGTGATGTGCGGCTCACCGATGCACTTCAGCACGGCGGCGTCGGAATCGCTGGTTTCCACGTCCGTTTCAACTGACTGACCGGTTGCGGTCGCCGTGTTCGTAAACGTTCCGCGCGAACCACAGCGCTCCTCGACCAGGAGCTCGGAAATTTCACCCGAGGTCAGCACGACAACCTCACCGATCGCCATGTTTCCGATCAGGTAATCCGTGATCCCGAGGATTGGATCGTCAACGTCAACGTTCTTCAGTGCGACGGAACCGGTGTTGGTCACCGTGAAGCGATAAAGCGCTCCGCTCGGGAACACAGCAACCACGGCCGTCCCGACGGTATTGGCGTCGAACCAGGTGTTTCCGCCGTCAACGCTGATTTCCTTCAATATGTTGATGCTTTGATCTCCGGTGCCATAGTAATGGCTCGGATCGTCATCAGTGACCGGTCCGCCGTCGCTCGACGCGTTCACCGTGCCGAGATTGGCGTACTGCCCGGCCACGGCCGTGCCGCTCGCCGTGCAGGTCATGGAAGCACCCACCGCCAGCGTGGTTGCGGGGCAACTCACTGTCACGCCCTGATCGTCGGTCACCACGACGTTGCTCAGCGGCAACTCGCCGGTATTGGTCACCACGTAGGTCCAGTTCACCGCGCCACCGACCGGAATTTGCGGTCCGGTAGGTGTGTCGGCATCCTCACCGTTGGTGGCCTTTTCGATATCGACATCCGGCGTCATACCGTAGTAATGACTGGGGTCGTCGTCAGTGACGGGGCCACCATCGCTCGAGGCGTTCACCGTACCGATGTTGGCGTACTGGCCGGCCACCGCCGTGCCATTCGCCGTGCAGGTCATGGAAGCAGCCACCGCAAGCGTGGTTGCGGGGCAACTCACTGCTACGCCCTGGTTGTCCGTCACAACGACGTCGCTCAGCGGCAACTCGCCGGTATTGGTCACCACGTAGGTCCAGGACACCGCGCCACCCACCGGGATGTTTGGTCCGGTCGGCGTGTCGGCGTCGAAACCGTTGGTAGCCTTTTCGATGTCAATCGAGGCGGCTCCAGTGCAAACCAGATAGGCACTGTCTTGTCCGGTAGCATTAACGGGAGAATCAACGGAACGGCACATCGCTCCAACGTTGGCTGTGTTTTGCAGGCTACCGACGACTTTACAGCGGCTTTCGGCGGTAAGATTCGGGATTTGATCGCCGGTCAATATGACCGACTCACCTGCGGCCAGTGCGGGGATCGTCGTGTTGATGGAGAGTTCGGCATCGACAACGGAAATCGGCTGAACGTAGTCGGCAGAACCCGTATTCTCGATGAGAAGACGGTAGTACGCAGTGCCACCCACTGGAAGACTTGGTGCAGATCCGACCGAATCCGCATCGAACCAGGTCTCGCCATCGACGCTCACTTGCTTCTTCACGTCGATTTCGCAAGACTCCACGAGAATGGCAAGCGTTGAGGAGGCCGTCGAGGTCAGTCCATTATTGCAGGTCGTCGCAGGCAGATTCTCGATCGGCCAGCCCATCGACTGGATCACGATATTATCGTCATCCGGAGCGAGTTCAATAATCCTGGCGTCAAACTGAACGTTACATGTATCGTTCGCACCGGTGCGGATAGGGCCACCAACCGTCGTGATCGGAATGACGTTGGACTGGGGGAAAGCCAATACCACATCACTTCCGTCAGGTCGTTTACAGTCAGTAGAGAGGTTCCCCAGGAACTCGACTGTATTGCCCTCGGAGATGCAGTTCTGGAAATTCTGCCCGGGCTGGCAGTTCAGTGCGTAGCCAAAAGCAGTAATGTCTTGAGCGGTGCCATCCTTGATGTCCTGGGCACCCAGATGTGCTGAAATCCTGAACGTCTCACCCAGAAAAATGGGAAAAGGAGTGTCCGTGATCCCAAATTCGAGATCCGGATTACAAGACTGATTGACTTGCGCAAAGGTCTGCAGCGGCGCAAATCCAACAAGAAGTAGTGCAGCAAACCCAATTTTCAGGCTTGCGGCAAATGATTTGATCAGGTGGACTTTTGGCCCCAATGTGTTCATCAACGCTCTCCCAAGTAAGTTGACCCGAAAGGTCTGATTCTTGTGGGCTCTGCGTTCGACGAACGGACAACACGACAAGAACCCTCTCGAGTTTGAAAGCGTCCTTGCCTGAAATCTCCCGGTACAGCCCTGACCTTGTCAAACACCCTCTTTGCCCTTGGGAATGACTGGTCCTAACTGCGTCAAAAACTTTACTTACTGATTGGTAGCGTTAAATCATATAGCTCCGAAATGTAAAAACCGACTGCAAAAAAACAAAAAACACAAACACATCGCTCCCGTCTGGAGCAACGTCCTTGTTTAAAAAATTGTCCCTTTCCACTGCCCGAATGCCAGTTGGATTGATCCAACTGAATCAGGCACGCGCACAGGAGTTCGTAACCATAATTCACCCCTTGCACGCTTACTATAGCTGAAATTCGTTTCATTTCCACCCTAAATTTGCTGTTCCTGATAAGCGGTTCATTTCAGGGTACAGGCGGCATTGCAATCCGTTCCACCCGCCTTAGAATCAGAAGAGCCACCTGCCATCCGATCCAAGCATCGGATTTTGCACTAATTTCTTTAGTATTTAGATGGATGGAATGAAATATTGAAGTTTGGTCTAATCTCATCAGGACGGTTGAAACTCATTGACAATCAATTAGTCTCTGAATGTAACTTGGTCAATTGGAAAGAGTTAGCAATATGATCTTGATTTGTTTGCATAAATTGGAAATCACCTCGTGATCCGATCACTGGGCAGACAAACAGGACCAACGCTCTCACACGGCGCTACCATGCTCCACTGAATGGGTAGCCCGGGGCCGAAAATGGAGTCGTCCCCCGTGAGAACCCAAAACGCATCACAGGAAGTGATGCTACGACAAGGATGTTACGACAATGCATGGATTGCCATGGATCGTTCTCCTCACTGCAGCGGTGACCTGGAATTCCCTTGCCGCTGCCAATCAGGTGGCCGAACCCGACCAGGATGTTGATCACTCGTTCAATGTCAATACGACACAGCTCGTCGAGGACCGTTTTGCGTTCATGTCTGCTGCTGGTATTTCGGCCAAGATCCATGAGGTCGATGTAACCGGCGCCAGCTTTATCAAGTTGCACTTCAGTCAGTTCAATATTCCGGACGGTGTCGTTGTAGAAGTGAGCAACAGGGACGGGAGCGAATCCTATCGCTATTCTAATTACAAGCGTGATTCACTGACCTTCAATTCGCGCCTCGGAGACGATGGCAAAAGCAGTTTCAGCGCCATGTCGATCAGTGGCGGCGTCGCCATTGTGCGGGTTTTTGGAAAAATCAACCGCTTCGATCCCAAGCTGCATCGTCTGGAAATTGACTCTTACCTTGTGGGTGCTCCGCTCAATGCAGTAGGCCCTGCGTCCGCTCTGATGGAGAAAGATGCCGGGAAAGGTTCGAAAATCGAAAACTCCTGTGGCTCGAATGAGCGCTACGATGCGACCTGTTACAAATCGTCTCATCCCGCCGAATATGATCGCTCTATCCCGGTAACCAAATTGATCACTTCCACGGGCGAAGTGTGCACGGCCTGGAGGGTTGGACCGGATAACCGCTTATTTACAGCGCAGCACTGCATATCCGATCAGAGCGATCTCGATGGCAGCGAGATCTGGTTCAATTATGTAAACAATTCCTGTGGTGAGAATGACCCAAGAGACGAAATCAAGGTGACGGGCGGTGATTTGCTCGCTTCGGACTGGGCGCTCGATTACGCCTTGTTTACGGTCAATGATTTTTCCGATATTTCCTACTTCGGATATATAGGCCTCGATGTAAGAAATGGTGCTCAAGGCGAGGGTATCTTCATCCCGCAACACGGACTTGGAAAGCCCAGACAAATCGCATTTGAAAGCGACATGAACCAGAGCGGGTACTGTGAAATCGACGATCCTGATTTCTACGGGTTCGAGCCCGGATCAGACATCGGATATTTCTGTGACACCACAACCAGCAGTTCCGGGTCACCTGTCATCTCAAGCGTGACCGGGCGAGCCATTGCCCTTCATCATCTCGGTGGATGTTTCAATTCCGGCGTCAAAGTATCTTTGATCTGGCCGCAGGTCTCCGGCTTTTTCGGCGGCGTGGTGCCCGATGGTGATATCCCCTGGTTCCAGGACCCCGGCAATCAAATCCCGACGGCGGATATCGAGGTGAACTGCGATTCCCTCAGTTGCAGCTTCGATGCAAGCGGCAGCAGTGACAGCGATGGAACGATAGTCGGCTACCAGTGGGACCTGGGTGATGGCGCCAGCAGCAGCGGCGTCAGTTTTGAACACGAGTTCGCGGAAGCCGGCGATTACCAGGTAACCCTGGTTGTCGAAGATGACGCAGGCGCGACGGACAGCGACTCAGCCAGCCTCAGCCTGTCATTGCCGAACATCGATCCCAGCGCCACGTTCTCAGTCAGTTGCGTCGATAATTCCTGTGAATTCAATGCGGCAAACAGCAGCGATCCCGACGGCAGCATCGTGGCTTGGAACTGGCATATGGGTGATGGCAATTCGGCCACCGGCCAGGTGGTCGCTCATGAATATGCGCACTCGGGAACGTACTCCATCACGCTGACGGTGCATGACGATGACTACGCGTCAGACAACACCACCCACACCATCACGGTTAGCCTGCCGAATGAATCCCCCGAAGCAGAATTCAGCGTGAGCTGCGATGGCCTCGCTTGTGTCGCCGATGCCGGAGCCAGCGTGGATCCGGATGGTGAAATCACTGGCTATAGCTGGAACTGCGGTGACGGGCAGTCGGGCAGCGGAGCCTTTCTTGAGCACAGCTACGCGGAATCTGGAACGTTCACGATCACGCTGACCGTGGAAGACGACAACGGCGCCGGCGACTCGACCAGCCAGACCGTTACGGTTGAGGCGCCAAACCAGGAACCCGAGGCCGACTTCAGTTACAGCTGTGGAGAACTCGATTGCGTATTTGACGCCAGCGCTAGCATCGACTTCGACGGGGAACTGACTGCCTACGGCTGGACCTTCGGCGATGGTTTCAGCAGCAGTGGCACAGTGGTGACACACACTTTTGAAGAGGGTGGCAGCTACACGGTTACGCTGGCAATCGAGGATAACCATGGCGCCTCGGACTCCCGCAGCCGCACGGTTTCGGTTTCACCCGGTCAGTCCAACGCCGCTCCGCAGGCCAGTTTCTCCAGCGACTGCCATGAGAATCGGTGCGTGTTCGATGCAGGCGCCAGCGTGGACAGCGACGGCCAGATCGTGACTTACCGGTGGTATTTTGGCGATGGCAGTGACGCGAATGGCAAGGTCGTTGAGCATGTCTACTCCGAGGAAGGCAAATTCTATGTCACGCTGATCGTGGTGGACGAAAAAGGGGCCAGCGATAACAGGAAGCGGTCAGTCTTGGCGACCCTGCCCAATGATGATCCGGTCGCCAATTTCACGGTAAGTTGCGAGGACCGTCAATGCACACTCGATGCCGGTTCCAGCAAAGACAGTGATGGAAGCATTGCCAACTACGACTGGGCATTCGGTGACGGCTCAACCGACCGCGGGCAGACCGTGACTCATGATTACCAGGAAGATGGTGTCTATGCGGTGACGCTTAAAGTAACCGACAGCGGCCAGGCCAGTGATTCCAGAACACAGATAATCGAGATCAAGACCGAGCCGGAATTCGAGCTCTACGCGAGCGGCAGTCTCCATAATAAAATATCCATGGCGATCCTGACCTGGTCAGGTACGGATGTCGATACGGTGCATGTCCACCGCGACGGAAAACTGATGATGCGCACCGCAAACACGGGTAAATACAAAGATAAAATGGTCAAGAGCTTCCGCAAATCAGCTGTTTACCGCTTGTGCGAGCCAGCTACGGGCCGTTGTTCCAATGAAGTAGAAGTGAAATTCGGCTCCTGGAGAGTTCCGGTCCTGATAAGGGGGGACAAAAAAACCGCGGCAGAATGACTGCCGCGGTTTTTCTTAATCGGAATCGAGGTTCCGTTATCTTTTCAGGGTCAGGAAAGCCTCCTGACTCCAACCATTCCCATTCCCAGCATCAATAGAGCCATAAGAACCAGGCCGTATTGGCTAAGGGTTGGGATCCCTTCGAAGAACAGCGAATTTGTGATGGTGCACTCGGAACTTCCGCCGGCCGGGATGGTGCGTGAATCACAATCGTCGCTGGACTCGAACAGGCTTTCCGTTGCAGTCTCGCTGGCCATGCAGTTCGCCGAATCTGCAGACGTATCCACCATTGCGGTTAGTGATTCACCATCGCCGAGGAATCCACTCAACGACCAGTAACCGGAAGACGGATCGAAGATTGCCCCCTGGATCAGAATCTCGTTGTCGCAGAAGATCGACACAGGCACGTCTCCATAAAGATCTTCTTCAGTGCTGTTGAAGTACTCCCACCTCTTGGTCACGGTGAAGGTGGCCGGATCTGCGTTGTTGGTGATCGCGCAGGTGAAACTGCCGTTGATGACATCATCGTAGTAACAACCGTCGGCATCCTCACTCACGCCGCCCGTGTCAGCCGTTACGCCAGTCGTGGCGCCCGCGAGGTAGTCCGGGGTGTAACCGCCTGGGATGGGTTCTTCCCAAATCTCACAATCCAGTTCGCCCGCCACATAACTCTTGACGACAAATCCAACCGTTGTGTCTTCGGTAATCATGAAGCTCTGTTCCAGCGGCAGGCCGGTGAAGCACTTGATGTTCACATTGACCGGGTCCGGATTGTCGTCGCTGAAATCCTTGGTGACCCAGAAGTTCGTGACCACCGTGGAGAGGTCGAACAAAACACTGGAACCGGCGCCGGCGGGGAGACCGTTACTGCACTCGGCGTCACCACCTGTTCCGGCAATCCCGGTGAGTTCGTAAATCTCCCGTTCGAGGTTGTCGCCTGCGATCGAGGTGACCACGATATCGAACTGCACCTGGCAGGTTTCTCCCGATGAGTTCCGGATAGCGTCCGGATCCGGCGTGGCGGGATCAACGGAAAAAAGGATTTGTTCTTCGACCACCTGGGTAGCCAGGGTAACGACGTCGCCACCCACTTCGGCATTCGTGCAGTCTGTCGTCACCGTACCGGGGACAAATTCAACGGTGTTGCCGGTTGGTGTGCAATTCGGCCAGGTAGCAGGATTATTCGGGTCGTACTCACAATCCATGTCGTAAGTAAAATTGAAGATATCGAGGTAGCCGGGCGTCATCCCATCAATCTCTACCACCGTACCGGCGCCCATGGTCAGCTCGATGGTGATCGGCTCGTTTATGTATTGGAGCGGACCGCCCAGCGCTTCGGCATTCATCTGCGCGTTGCACTGCGCCTGGGCAAATACCTGACCCGGAAGTAGCGCTGCGACGAAGATGGCGAATAGGCTTGTTTTGTTATGTTTCTTGAAACGTCTGCGTAAGAGACTGCTTTCGAAAGAGCGCTTCATGTACCTCTCCCTCAGGTTTTCCGCTGCGGAAACCTGACCCGCTAACGGTTGTGCATCACTCAATTTGACTACTGTACCCAGTAAATCAAGCCAAAAAAACAATTTGCCCGGCGCCGTTCTGTCTCACTGGCAGGCCGCTGCAGGGTTTCCGTTCCCGCCACGGCCACGATCTGCGTCGCCTCTGGCAAGCCACAGGATACTCTTTTTGCTGGCGAATTTCTCTTTATATGACGATTTTTTTTATTATCCACGCCCGATCTTGACGACCGACAGCATCGGCTCCCCAGCCACGTAACGCCTCAGGTTTTCCTGCACCAACAGGAACAGGCGGTCCCTGCCCTTGTCCGAACGCCCGGCGGTGTGGGGACTGATAATCACCCTCGGCATTGACCACAAGGGGTGCCCCGCGGGAAGCGGCTCCGGCTCGGTAACGTCGAGGCCGGCGCCGGCGAGGTCGCCATGTTCAAGAGCGCTTACCAGGTCGCTGGTGACGGTACTGGCGCCCCGGCCAACCGAGATGAAGTAAGCCGTCGGCTTCATGGCGGCGAAAAATTCGGCATCGAACATACCGCGCGTTCGATTCGTCAATGGCGCCGAGTTGATCACAATATCCGCCTGCTTTGCCAGGTCCATCACTTCATCTGCCAGGCCCACAAAGTCAACGTAATCGGGGCCTTCACGGCGGCTGCCGCGGGTTGCGACTACCCGCATGCCAAGACCGTGCGCCCGCTTGGCCGTTTGCGTGCCAATACCCCCCAGGCCCACGATCAGCACCGTGCGGCCCGTCAGTTCCATGAATTCGCCGCTTCCCATTTCCACATTGCGCTGCCAGGAACCATCCAGCTGGTTGGCATGGTACACATCGAGACCTCGCACCAGGGCCATCATCAAAGCGATCGCGTGCTCGGCCAGCGCCGGCGAGGCTATTCGCTGACCGTTGGTGAGCAGCTTGTTTCCCTGGTGCAGGCCTGGATTGACCACGCAACGGTCAACACCGGATGAGTACACCTGAATCCAGTGTAAATCCTGCCCTCGCGACAGGATTTCTTCATTGCAAAACCCCAGTAAAACCTGCGCGTCCACCGCTTCCTCCGCCGCCTGGGCGGAGGATTCCACCAGCACGATCTCAACACCGGGAGCGACGGCCTGCAATCCCGCCAGACGTTCCGGCCTGTCAACCCGCGCCACTACTTTCCCTGGCTTCCGCCATCCGGGTAAATCCCTGGCCGGCACGGAGGATTCGCGCAGACCAAGTTCCGCAATCATCGTTTGAACCGCGCCGATCCTCAACCGCTCTTTTTCTTCGGGCAAGGAACTTGCCGCAACTGATAGGGCGGCCGACATTAACCCTGCCGACAGGACGGCCAAAACGGCGCGTCTTTTCTGGTTTTTCATTTATAACAACCTGTCCATGAACCGCTCCATTTCCAGCCGCAGGTTCTCGTCCGGTAATCGCCCGAGCATTGCACCCATGTTGTCCTCGGCGTGATGTGCCTTGGTCGTACCTGGGATCGGTATGGTGGCTGACGGATGCGAAATAATGTATTTCAAAAAGACCTGGCCCCAGCTGTTTGCATCGATGTCGGCTGCCCAATCCGGCAAATAAATGCCTTTTACCAAGCCAAACAGCTTGCCGTTCCCGAAGGGACGGTTGACCAGTACGGCGATACCCTTGTCCTGCGCCAGGGGTAATAGCCGTGTGGCCGACGCATGTTCCGCTGCATGTCTTCATGCTGGCTCACGCGATGGGTCGTGATCCCGATGTAACGGAATCGCCCCTGCGCTTTCCAGGCCTGCATGGTCTCCAGTTGTTCGTCGGTTCCAATAAGATTATGAACCTGCATCAGGTCGATGTGTCCGCCAAGCCTGTCAAAAGATCCTTCCATCCGTTCGATGCCCTCTGACTGGTCTTCGCGATCGACCTTGGTTGCCATGAACATTTCCTCGCGAATCTTCAGGTTCTCCAACAATCCTCCCAGTACCTCTTCCGAGTTACCGTAATTGGGCGAGGTATCCACCACCCTTCCGCCCAGGCGATGGAATGTTTCAAGGGTCTGTTTGATTGGCGTCATGGCCTCCGAAGCGGGATTTCCCCTGAACCGGTTGGTGCCGATACCTACTGCCGGGAGCTGCTGGCCCGTGGAGGGAATAGTGGTTTTTATGGTCGCCGGCCCTGCCGCCATCAGTGTATGCCAGCCGCCAGCCGCCGACACGACGCTTGCGCCGGCCCCCAGTCTGATCAGTTCTCTTCTCGTCAACTTCATGTGGTTTCTCCCTGTGCTTGGGCCAGTGTCTCTTCGCGCCGGCCAAGCCTCAATCCAAGAATAGCCCAGATACCGGCAACCGGGGCAGCCACCAGTGCAATCGCTCCGATGGACAGTCCGATCGCTGCCAGACCGGTGTAAATCCATCCGCTGACCAGGTCACCACCGCGATACACGGCGGCGTCGAGAAAGGGCTTGGCCTTGTATTTCTCTTCCCGCCCAAGAACGGTCCACAACATCTCGCGGGCCGGCTTGGTCATTCCGTAGCGCCCTGCCCGGTAAACAACGTGTATTACGACAAAGATCGCCAGTGTCGGGTACAGACCCAGTGCAACAAAGCCTAACGTCATCACGATGGGCACCATGGCCAGCGTCAACCCGACACCCAGCCACTTCACGATCCGCGCTGTCAGGTAAACCTGGAAAACGACTGTCAGGATGTTGACCACCAGGTCGATTTTTGCGAAAAACGCGGTGCGCACCCCACGGTCGCTGAAAGCGTCCGCTACCAGGTGGGCCTGTTGAAAATAGAGCATGGTCGAAACAAACGTCATCAGTGCGATAAATCCAGCGATGCCCAGCAAGTAAGGCGAAGCGAATACCGCCCTCATGCCCGTCCAGGCATTACCGGTGATAGCCCGAGAGGATTCGCCCTCGACCCGGACATTTCCGGTTTCGAACCGCCGATGAAGCACCAGTGCGCACCAGGAAGCCATTTCAAGTGGAATGCAGGCAATCAACAGCAAGGAGAAAGTTGGCAGCACCTCCGCCAGCGAAGCCGTGACCGCGGAGCCCAGAATTCCACCCACTGAACACCGGTTGGCGAGCGGTACGAATACACCACGTGACCACTTGGATGCCATCCAGGAATAAAGCGGGACCGCCACCAGCATCACGAAAAACACCGCAGTCCACAGAATCTGCAAATTGCCGCGGTCAGCAGAGGAAATTTCATCCCGAACGGCTCTCAGGATGTAATAGGAAAACATGATGAAAAATCCGTAGGCCGTGCCCCACAGCAGGCCTTTCAATTCATCATCGCTTCTGATCTCAACGAATTTGCCGACCCATCCTTTCATTCAGGCGCCTTGCTCATTCCCCGGCCAGAGCATATAGCAGATCGACATAGGATTTCTCAATCCCGGCCAAACCGGCCACCGGAATGTCCGGGCCGGGCTCGACCAGGTAAATTTCGTTGGGCGCATGCGCACCGCGTCCATGCCCCATGCCGGCCGGCACCAGCGGCAGCCCCAAACGATCCGTGAACTGGTAAAAGGGGGCGCTGCCGGCAATCCTCGGCTGGATTGAAAGCCCTTTTGAATACTTGTTGTAAACACTGATAACCGCCTGAGTCAGGTCGGCATGAACCGAAGTCTGCGCTGCCGGGTAGCCCGACAACTTCCGAATAACGATGTCCTCGAAGCCGTTCGAATCCAGGTGGTATCGAATTTTCGCCAGCGCCTCATCGGGATCCAGCCCGACCGGCAGCCGGGAATCCACCTTTGCCGTGGCGATGTGAGGCAGAATGGTCTTCACGCCTTCGCCGGTGTACCCGGACCACAATCCGTCAACATTCAGCGTGGGCATGTACAGCGCCTCGACAATTGCCTCGGTTCCGGAGAGGTCGTCGATGAAGCGGGCCACGCCAATCGCCTGTTTCATCTGTCCCTGGTCCTGGTTGCGCGCGACGCCGTTAATCAACTGCTGCTCTTCCGGCGTCGGCGGCCGGATGCCTTCGTAATAGCCGGGCACCATGATGGTGTTGCCATCGCGGGAGGTCAGGCTGGCGATCGCCTGCACCAGGCGCAAGGTCGGCGAATCGACAATGGCTTTGTAGGAACCGTGAATCTCGGAATTCTGCGGACCGCCCCAGTCACCCCCACGTGATTCCATTTCGAAGTACAGGATACCCTTCACGCCAAGAAACATGCTGGTCTTGCCATCGGGCGCCTGCACCGACATCGGGAACAACACGCCGTCAGCCTCTCTCATCCGTTTCTCATAGGCATCGACAATTTGCGGATAATGGGGTGAGCCGAGTTCCTCCTCGCCTTCCGCCGCAACCATGAGGTTAACCGGCAGAGTACCTTTGACCGCGATAATCGACTCCAACGCGTTCAAAAATGCCCGCTCGGGACCTTTCTGATTCGTGGCTCCCCGGGCCATGATGACTTTACCCAGTTCATGATCGACTATGTTAGCCTCGAAGGGCGGGCTGTCCCAGTCCTCGGGATTGACCGGTTGCACGTCGTACATCATGTAAACCAACAGGGTTTTTTCCGCTCCGGCGTCATAGACTCCCCAAACGCCGGGATGGCCATCGGTAGGGACCAGTGCGGCCTCCTGGAAACCGATCCGCTCCAGATCACTGCGCAGCATTTCCGCCATTTCCTGGATTCCGACATTCTGTGCGCTGATCGAGGGTTGTCGCATCCAGCGCTGAAGCGCCCGGGTATGCGATTCAATCGATTGTTCGATGTGGGCGTAAATATCAGCATGGTCACCCCGGTAGGCGGCCACTCTCGATGGATCGTAGGCATCGCTGGTTTCCATTGGAAACGTCGGGCGTTCAGTACCATGGGCCACCGTGCAAAACACCATGGCCGGAATCAGCAGCAGCAAGATCATTGATTTCATGACGTGTATTCCATTTATCCAATAAACCGGCCCGGCGAGACGTCATTCACGTATCGCTTCACCGTTGAAAAATCAGCGGCTGGCTCGGCCCCGGTCACGAGGTATCGTGTCAAACTGGCCATGGCCGCAGCGCTTTGCACGCCATATCCGCCCTGCCCTGCCAGCCAGAAAAAACCTTCGGTACGCGGGTCGAATCCTGCTACGAACACACGGTCAGGTGCAAACGTCCGCAATCCGGCCCAGCTGTGATTGACGCGTCGCACATCCAGCCCGGTTGCCTTTTCGAAGCGATCAACACCAATCGCGATATCGATGTCTTCTGGCTGCGCGTCGCAGGGATCCGTTGGCGTTTCATCCGCAGGAGAAATCATGATCTGTCCCGCTTCGGGCTTAAAATAAAAATCTTCATCCACGTCGACCATCTCGGGCCAGTTCCTGATGTTCACGCCATTGGGTGGATCGATGGTCAGCGCAGTACGGCGGAACGGCTCTATCCCCAGTGAGTCCAGCCCGGCCAGGTTCGCAATCCGTCCCACCCAGCCACCGGCGGCGTTAATGATGACTGGCGCCTCGAATTGCCGCTCACCCGCCAGAACGCGCCAGGAATGGCCCTCTCGTTGCAAGCCGGTGACCCGGTGGTTATTCATGAGCCTGCCACCCCGCCTTCGAAACAGGCGCAGATATGCCTGCAGCATGGCATCGACATCCAGGTCACCCCCTTTTTGGTCCCAGACCGCACCATACAGATAATCCCTGGCAAACACCGGCACGCGTTCCCGCACGGTATCTGCATCCAGAAATTGCAGCCGCGGATTGTCTTGGAGCATCGCCTTGAGTGCATCCGCCTGGTCTTCACGCCCGAAGAACATGCAATCGCGCGGCCTGAGCAACCGTACGTCACTGAATCCCTCGACCGGATTCAAAAGAAAGGATTCGCAACAGCCGGTAATGTCACGAATGATTTTCTTCCCGTAGGCCGCTGCAAAATAGGCCGCGGAGCGCCCGCTGGCGTGATACCCCGGCTGCGTCTCCATTTCCAGGATGGTGACTGTGGCATCCGCCGACAGTTCCGCCGCTGCCGAAACACCGGCAATACCGGCGCCGATGACAATGATGTCCGATGTCTGCATTCCAAGGACTCTGGATACAAAGGCTTCCGATATGTTACAGGATGCGCTTGCCGGTACCGAAGATCAGAAACACCAGCCAGCCGAAGACCAGAATACCCGCGGTCAGATAAAAGGCTGAGGCAAAGGTGCCTGTTTGGTCGACCATGAATCCCGTCAATGCGACGCCGACGATTCCGGGCACTGTGGCGGCCGTGTTCGAGATCCCGAAAATGATTCCAGCATGCCGCGGAGAGACATCCAGGTGATTACATCCCGCACCGGCAAACGTGAACGAGGCCAGGCCCAGACCGATGCTGAGAAGCACCACCGCGGTTACTGCCTCAGTCGTCGTCGCAAGGGCGGACAGCGCCAGTGCAGGACCTAAAAACCCTATCGTCTGTAATGACTTACGGGTAAACGTTACCGAATAACCTGAAACGATCATGCGGTCGGCTATCCATCCGGCGATGTTGCCGCACAGGAAACTGGCAATCCATGGGGGCGCGACGAAGATCCAGACGGACCTGAGGTTGACCCCCAACTGGCTGGCGAAATAACTGGGCAACCAGCTCAGCAGGACATACAGGCCCCAGTTGTTGCAGAAATGACCGATGATGATGGCCCATATCGGGACCTTGCTGAAAATCTGGCGCCATGGAACGTCGCGGGAACCGCCCTGCTCCTCCTGCGCCCGGGCGGGCGGCCGGTCACCGGCATAGTGCCACCAGAAAACGAACCAGATGAATCCGAGGGCGCCAAAAAGGTAAAAAACCATTGGCCAGCCAAAGTACACCGCGATGAATGGCGTTGCGGTGACCGCGAACAATGTGCCCAGGGGAATGGCGGTCAGGTTGAACGCCGCGGCCCGGGAGCGTTCCCGAAGGGGCACCCAGCGTCCCAGCAGGTTGTAAGTCGCCGGGAATGCTACGCCTTCGCCCAGTCCCATTGCGATCCGTGCGGCGATCAGCACCGGGAACGAGGCCATGGCCGATAAGGGTGTGAGCAGCGTGAAAAGCGACCACCACAGGACGCCAAATCCCAGCACGGCCTTACCGCCCATCTTTCCGGCAAGCCAGCCACCGAGAACCTGGGTGACCAGGTAGCCGATGAAAAAAGACGACAGCACCAGGCCCCGCTGTGTAGCAGTCCAGCCAAACTGCTCGGCCATCGGGATGATCGCAACCGAAATGTTGACCCGGTCTATGTAGCAGATAAATGTCGAAAAAAAGCACAGCAGCACCACGGTGTGCCGCCGTTGCCAGCCCGATGTTCGCAGTGATTCCGAGTGGTCGATGGTTTTCTCCTTGTCAATTGAGCGCCGCTGGCGGCTATTATAGCCATCATGAAAATCGCACCATTTGAAACGGAACACTTTTTTGCCCGCTATGAATTCAACACGCCTTACCAACTGTGTAATTCCGACTGCGAATCGGTTTCCATTGCTGAACTCCTGACCCTCGCGGGACGCTCACTGGAGCAGTTTGGCCGCGAACGGCTGATCTATTCCGATTCACAGGGGCATCCCCGCCTGCGGGAGTCGATCGCCGCGATGTATTCCCGTATCCGGCCGGACGACGTAGTGGTACTGGGCACACCCATTGAAGGTATCTACCTGGCCGCGCGTGCCTTGCTGGAACCGGGCGATGAGGTCATCGTCCTGACCCCAGCCTATGACGCCCTGATCAACCTGTTCGAACACGTCGTCGGTTCGAATCAAGTCAAGAGATGGGCTTTCAAAGCGGGAGAAAATTCCTGGGAACTCGATCTTGAGGATCTCTACGGCCTGGTCTCTTCGCGCACCCGGATGATCGTCGTGAACTTCCCCCACAACCCAACCGGCCACCTGCCTTCCGCCGCTTTTCAAAAGGAGTTGGCTGACCTGGCCGAAGAACACGGCTTGTGGTTGTTTTGCGACGAAATGTATTTTGGCCTGGTCCACTCCGGAACGGCACCGCTTACCTCGGCAGCAGACGTCACGAAACGGGCCGTCGTGCTTTCCGGTCTCTCCAAGACCTATGGGCTTCCCGGGCTTCGCTGCGGTTGGTTGGTCATTCAGGATGAGACGATTCGCGCAAACATCATGAATTGGAAGTTTTACACCAGCATCTGCCCGCCCGTGCCGACGGAATTCCTCGCCATCGCCGCGCTGGACGTGCGGGAAGAGCTCAAGAACAGGAGCATCACGCGTATCGTGCGCAACCTGGAACTGGCCAGCGCGTTTTTCGATCGCTGGCCGGAGCTGTTCGACTGGCGCCCGCCCCTGGCCGGTTCGACAGCCCTGGTCGGTTACCGCGTTCCATCAGTCAGCGACGTTGCCGCCCGTCTCACGGCCGAGGAAGGGATTCTCATCCAATCGGCGCAAATGCTGGGCTGGGATGACCAGCATATGCGCATCGGACTGGGAAGGGATGGATTTGCAGCAGCGCTGATCCGGTTCGAGAACTGGCTGAACCGTCAGGCAGCTGATTGATCCAGCATTCCAGCCAGGCGCTGCTGGATCAACATCTCGGCCTCCGCCATGATGGAATCGAGTAATTCCTGGCAACTTGGAATATCGTGGATCAGCCCGGCTACCATGCCACAACTCCAGGCCCCGGCGTCCATTTGTCCTTCCTGAAGCACTTTCCAGTTTTCGGTTCCGGCCACCAGGTGGCGTATGTCATCGATCTGGAGTTGTTCACCCGCTTCCTGTCTTTCCCGCTCGATACGCAGAATTTCCTCGACTGCGGCGTTGCTCAGCACCCGTTCCGTATTTCGGATTGGGCGCATGATCAGCCGAGTGTCCAATTCGGTTGCCGCCACCAGGGCTTTTTTCACGTTTTCGTGCACCGGCGCCTCCCGCGTTGCGATGAACCGGGTGCCCATGTTCATCCCATCCGCGCCGAGCGCCAGTGAAGCGACCAGGCTTCGCCCGTCGGCCATTCCCCCGGAGGAAACGAACGGTATGCTCAGTTCCTCGGCTGCCCTGGGCAACAGGATCATGTTGGGAATGTCATCTTCTCCGGGATGTCCTCCACATTCGAAACCGTCGACACTCACCGCGTCGCAACCGATGGATTCCGCTTTCAGTGCATGCCGGACCGAGGTGCATTTGTGGATGATCCGGACACCCGCTTCCTGCAGGCGCGGCAAATGTTCCTGTGGGTTTCTGCCCGCCGTTTCGACAATATTCACACCCCCATCGATAATCGCATCGACGTATTCCGGGTACGGTGGGGCGGTAAATGCCGGGAGAAAAGTCAGGTTGACGCCAAAAGGCTTGTCCGTCATCTCGTGGCAGCGTGCAATCTCCTTTGCCAGGTCCTCAGGCGTGGGCTGGGTGAGACCGGTCAAAATGCCCAAACCCCCTGCATTGGAAACGGCAGCGGCCAGTTCTGCGTAACCGACGTAATGCATGCCCCCCTGGATGATTGGATGCTTTATTCCAAAAAGCTCGGTTATTCGTGTTTTCACTCAATAAATCTCCATATATCAGCCAAACTGCTCAAAATCAGGCGCACGTTTCTCGAAGAACGCGGTAAATGCCTCCTTCGCTTCTGGTGATTCAAGGCCATGCGCAAATAACTCGCCCTCGGCCAGTACGCGTTTTTCGAGGGATTCCTTTGAACGGCGCATCAGGCGCTTGGTCGCGCGCAAGGCTTCTCTCGGCTTGGCTGCGAGTTTCCGAGCCATCGCCATGGCCTGTTCCATCAATTCTTCGGGTTCACAGAGCCGGGAAACGATTCCGCAGTCATGGGCCACGTCACCGGTGAATGGCTCACCCAGCATCAACAGCTCAGCGGCTTTCTTGTAACCGCAGGCCTCTGCCAGAAGCATGGAGGAACCCGCCTCCGGGACGAGTGCCAGATTGATAAACGGCAGGGAAAAGCGTGCGCGCTGCGTGGCGAAGACCTGGTCAAAATGTAACAACATCGTCGTGCCGATGCCGACAGCCACACCATCGACTGCCGCCACGATCGGCACATCGGTGATGATCATGTTCGAAATAAAGCGATTCACCGGCGCTTCCGGGCCTCGCGGCGGGTTCTTCAGGAAATCACCGAGATCGTTGCCGGCAGTGAATACACCCTCGCTACCGGTAAAGAGTATGACCTTCACCGTCCGGTCGGAGGCTGCCCGTTCGATCGCATCAGCCATGACACTGTACATCCCGTTGGTCAGGGCGTTCTTCTTCTCCGCCCGGTTCATCCGGACGATCAGCACGCCATTGTCCAGTTCAGTCAGGACGTGTTCATTCATTACTTTTCCCTCCTTGATTACATTTTGCCTGCCGGTCTGACCGGCCTGACCTTGTCTTCAGTAATTTCGCTGATCGATGTGCAGCCAAGCAAGGCCATATTGCGCCGTAACTCTGCACGCAACAGTTCAAGCGAGCGTTCCACGCCCGCTTCACCACCTGCGGCGAGCCCATAAAGATAGGCACGCCCCAGGGAGCAGGCATCCGCTCCCAGTGCCAGAGCTTTGACGATTTGGGTTCCACGCCGGATGCCGCCGTCCACGATCAGTTCCAGTGCGTCTCCGATTTCGTCACGCATCGGGGCAATGCAGTCCAGTGGCGCCGGCGTTGAATCCAGTTGCCGGCCTCCATGGTTGGAAATCATGATAGCCGAAGCCCCGACATCCATCGCCCGCTTCGCATCTTCCGCGGTCTGCAGTCCTTTGATGATGAATGGTCCCTGCCATTGCTCAATCATCCATGCCGCGTCATCCCAGGTCACTGTCCGGTCCAGTTGGGCATTGATGTATTCGACGAGGCTTACCGTTCCGGAGCCAATCGCGTCCACACGATGTGCCACATTGGCGAGCCTGAAATCCGGATGGCGCAACACATTGAATCCCCAGTCGGGATGCAACAGGAAGCTCAGCATGCTTTTCAAGCTGAATCGGGGAGGCATGCTCATGCCATGAACCAGATCCCTCTCCCGATTGCCGGCGAGCGGTGTATCGACCGTCAGGCAGAGTGCCTGGTAACCGGCCGCCCTGCAGCGCTCAATGAATTCCCGGGTCAATCCCCTGTCCTTAAAGATATACAGCTGGAACAGCTTCGCCAGGCCGGGCAGCGCGGCGATGTCTTCCAGCGAGGTTGTCCCCACCGTGGACAGGGAATACAGTGTGCCAAACTTTGCCGCGGCACTGGCTACCCCCATCTCCTTGTGGTGGTGGAAAAGCCGTGACATGCCGGTTGGCGCCAGGAAGAATGGAAGATCGATCCGGGTTCCGAGAAGAGTGGTCGAAAGGTCGATTTGTTCGACGTTTCTCAGGCAAGCTGGCAGCAGTTCATAGTCATCGAATACAGCTGTATTCCGACCCAGTGACCATTCGTCATCTGCGCCCCCGTCGAGGTAGTGGAACATGGGCGCCGGCAATTTCTTTTTCGCCATGAGACGCAGGTCGGAAATATTGTGGCAGCGACTGAGATTCATAAGGTTTTTATTGTACTATTGCCAGGCTGTGAGCCAGGAATAAGATTATGAGAGCACTGGTTAAACGGGAAGCGTCCAGGGGCATCTGGATGGAGGATGTTCCGGAACCCGAAGTCGGCGTGAACGACGTTCTGATCCAGGTCACTAAGACCGCGATCTGCGGGACTGACCTGCACATTTATCTTTGGGACGAATGGGCTGCTCGAACCATCCCTGTTCCGATGGTGGTCGGCCACGAATTCGTGGGTGAAATCGTCGCCGTCGGCAGCAACGTGAACGACTTCCATCCTGGACAAATCGTCTCCGGAGAAGGCCACGTCGTCTGTGGCCGGTGCCGTAACTGCATGGCGGGCCGCCGTCATTTATGCGCTCATACCGAGGGGGTCGGGGTCAATCGCCCGGGGGCGTTTGCGGAATACATCGCCCTGCCCATGTCGAATGTGTGGGAACACCGCCCTGGAATCGATCTCGACATCGCATCCATTTTCGATCCCTTCGGCAACGCAGTGCATACCGCTCTCCAGTTCGACTTGCTGGGTGAAGACGTACTGATTACCGGTGCGGGTCCGATCGGCTGCATGGCTGCCGCGGTCTGCCGGCATGCCGGTGCGCGCAACGTCGTCATCACTGACCTGAGCGATTACCGTCTCGGCCTGGCTTCGGCGTTGGGTGCAACGCGGGTCGTCAACGTTACCCGCGAAAGTTTGACCGACGTTCAGGAAGAACTCCACATGAGCGAGGGATTCGACGTGGCCCTGGAAATGTCCGGAGCGCCGGCCGCGTTCCAGGACATCCTCGACAACCTCTGCCACGGCGGGAAAATTGCAGTGCTGGGCATTCCCTCTGAAAACTACGCCATAGACTGGGAGAAAGTGATCTTCAACATGCTCACGATTCGCGGCGTCTACGGCCGCGAGATGTACGAGACCTGGTACAAAATGTCCGTGTTCATCGAAAGCGGACTGGACCTGAGTCCCATCATCACCCACCGTCTGCCGATCGCGGAATTTCAACAAGGATTCGATGCGATGGAAAGCGGCAATGCCGGCAAAGTCGTCCTCGACTGGACTGACTGAATCTGACCGCAACGACATGGAACCGGAATTCTGGCATGAACGTTGGGCCCTGGGTGAAACAGGCTTTCACCAGCTCGAGTTCAACGTCCACATGCAGGCGTTCATCGATCGTCTCGGCGTGCACGCGGGTGACCACATTTTTGTTCCTCTGTGTGGAAAAAGCCGCGATATGCTGTGGCTACTCGGGCGCGGCTTCCACGTCTGCGGAATCGAAATCAGCCGACAGGCCGTCGAGGATTTTTTTTCCGAAAATCAGCTCAATCCCAGGGTCGATGAACTTCCCGACGCTGTCCTGTTCGCGCACGGAAATCTCGATATTTACTGCGCAGATTTCTTCAAGGCCGACTCGTCCCGAATGTTGCCGATACATGCCGTCTACGACCGTGCCTCGCTCGTCGCCCTGCCGCCCGCAAAGCGCGGCATATACGTCGAGCTTCTGACGGACTTGATCCCGGACCGGACCCGTTGCCTGCTGCTGACTTGTGATTATCCACAGCAGGAAATGAGTGGTCCGCCATTTTCAGTGACGCCGGTGGAAGTGAATCAATTATTTGGCCCACGCTACCTGATTGACCATGTTCACTCGCAAGACGCCCTCGTCAACGAACCACGGTTCAGACAAAAAGGGCTGACCCGATTTGATGAGCATGTTTTCATACTTCAGAAAAAAGGATAAAAACTGAATGCCCAACCCGTCCACCAACACGAATTCGATTGCGGAGCAACCGCGCGTCATCTGCATCGGCGCCGGGCCCGCGGGCCTCACATCGGCCCGGCACCTGTCTGCCGCGGGCGCCGAAGTAACGGTGCTCGAGCGTGACCCGGTTCATGTGGGGGGCATTTCGCGGACAGAACACTACAAGGGATTCCGGTTTGATGTTGGAGGGCACCGCTTTTTCTCGAAATCCGCCGAAATCGAAGCGCTGTGGGACGACATCCTTGGCGAACACCTGATTACCAGGCCACGGAAATCCCGTATTTTCTACAACGGCAAGCTTTTCGACTATCCGTTGCGGGCGATGGACGCCTTGACCAAGCTGGGTTTTTTCGAGTCTTTTCTGTGCATGGCATCCTATGCCCAGGCCCGTCTTTTTCCGATCAAGGATCCCCATACGTTTGAAGATTGGGTAAGCAACGAATTTGGCCACCGGCTGTTCAGCATTTTTTTTGAAACCTACACCGAGAAAGTCTGGGGAATGAAGTGCAGAGAGATTTCTGCGGACTGGGCAGCCCAGAGAATCAAAGGATTATCGCTGGGCAGCGCCGTGAGAAGCGCCCTGGTTCCCCGCTGGCTTTCTCGAATGCGGTCGCGCAGCAGCAAGACACCCAAAACCCTGATCGAAAGCTTCCGCTATCCAAAACTTGGGCCCGGTCAAATGTGGGAGGCCGCAGCCGGCCAGGTAGCGGACAATGGCGGTAAGGTAATACTGGGCATGGACGTCCGACGGACGAGGAGCGCGCCCACCACTTCCTGTGGCGGTTCTGGCGGCAACTGCCGATGGACGGCAACATGAATTCATCTGTGATCACGTCGTCTCCTCAGCCGCAATTGCCGAATTGGGCGGATACCTTGACCCGGCTCCGCCAGAACCCGTGCTCTCGGCGGCCCATGCTCTGCGTTACCGGGATTTTTTAACCGTGGCGCTGATCGTGAAAGATGTAGATTGCTTTGATGACAACTGGATTTACATTCATGACTCAGCCGTGAAAGTAGGACGGATTCAAAACTTCAAATCCTGGTCCCCGCACCTTGTCCCGGATCCTGAGCTGAATTGCCTGGGCCTCGAGTATTTCTGCTTTTCCGGGGATGGCCTTTGGGAATCAGACGATGATTCTCTGATCCGTCTCGCCGACGAGGAGCTGATTCAGCTAGGCCTCGTGACTCCCGGCCACGTGATCGATGGAACCGTCATCAGGCAGCCCCGCGCTTACCCTGTCTATGACGAGAATTACGAGGATCGCATCAGCTTGTTCCGCGAGTGGCTGGAACGCGACATGCCCGGCCTGCACCTGGTTGGACGAAACGGCATGCATAAGTACAACAACCAGGATCACGCGATGATGACCGGTCTGTTGACAGCCGAAAACATCCTGGCCGGAGAAAGACAATGGGACGTCTGGCAGGTAAACCAGGATGCCCAGTATCACGAGGCGGGTGAAGATCGAACCCTGGCCATGGGCGAACGGCTGGTACCACAGCGCCTGCACGAGGACTGATCAGGAATAGCCCCTGACGCGGGCATCCTGGAATCGTAACTGCCAAAGGCCCAGTAAAAACAGGATGCTGGCGGCAAAAGTGTTCGCCAGGTTACTGGACGCTGCCGGGTCAGAAGCGAACAGCCGGCCGACTGGACCATCGAGAACCAGCAGCAGCGCCAGCAGGGGCAAAATTCGATGTAAGACTATCGAGCCAGTCCCCCTTGCCGCGGGCTCAGACCACGGCCTGAATGCAACAAGCAGCATTGGAATGACCAACACGTAGTAGTGCAGCCAGACCAGTGAGGAAACAAACATCTGAATCAGGCACCCCATGGCATACAGTTGCGCATACTCGATCAATCCCCTCTGCTCATCCGGCCGCTGTCCGACACCCCGGTTCAATGTGTCACGCTTTCTTCCCCACCAAAGGGTACCCAGCGTCAGGGCGCAAAACATCAATGCCAGTACAGCCTGGCCTTTAGTGCTGAGATCCAATCCCGCAAAATATACAGCTTTGAAATTGCCCTGGCTCGGGACGAATTCGCCGGACATCAGGTTCATCAGGCCATGAAACCACTCGATCCAGATTCCCGGGCCGCCGAAAAACCAGCTGGAAATCGAAACCGCAAACACGGTTCCCGCAACCATGCCGGCCAGCCCGGTCAGCAGCTTCTCATATTGCCCCCTGATCAA
>CAMYKC010000070.1 GCA_947258865.1 uncultured Lysobacterales bacterium | reverse complement strand
GATCTGCGCTACCAGTTTCCGGTTCCCGGCTCGCCTTTGAATGGGCCGACGATATCGTCTGTGATCCAACCGCCGTAAAAAACACCGGGTTGCGGGCGGACTCGTTCACCGGCGAGGTAACATTCAACCCGGCCCGGGTAGAAAGAAACATAGCCTTTCACTTTGATATACGCGGCCCTGGGCTTCGGGTAACTCCATGCCACCGGGCCGGCCTCAGGTTTTGATTGCAATCCCCAATAGCTCGCTGCGCCTTTCCATTCGCAGTACGAGCCGCCGGCGACAGCGCACAGCAGGCTCCACTCGATGTCCTCCGGTGGGATATAAAAGCCTGGCGGGCTGGCAGTCTCACAAACCCGGAACGTCCGATCAGACCGGGCAATGAGTTGATCGCCACTCTTGACCTCGACTAGCCGCGCATCCGCCAGCAGGCGCGGCGGTCGTGGATAATCCCAAACCGATTCCTGTCCCGTCGCGGGCGTCTCGGCAAAAGTCGGGCGTTTCTGGCCTTTGAAATTCCACATTGATCTCACGATGGTATCCTGCATCCTATTTCAGGACGAACTCCATTGCTAGAACTCAAGTCTGTCTTCAAATCCTTTCATGATGGCGAAAGCGACCTGCACGTTCTCCGGGGAGTCGACCTGGTCCTCGCTGGGGCAGACAGCATGGCGCTGCTGGGAGCCAGCGGCAACGGGAAAAGCACGCTGCTGCAGATCGCTGCCGGCCTGGAGAGCCCGGATTCCGGGGAGGTTCGCGTGCTGGGCAGACCGCTGGCGACACTGGACGAAAGGGCGCTGGCGATGATGCGAAGGCGTCAACTGGGCTTTGTTTTTCAGCAGTACAACCTGTTGCCGGGTCTGAATGTGAAGGACAATCTTCTGTTTCAACGACGGCTGAACCGGCTGGCCGACCGGGATGTGTGGATTGATGAACTAACCGAGGTGCTCGGTCTGGGACCGTTACTCAACAGGTCGGTTGAGGTGCTCTCCGGCGGTCAGCAACAGCGTGTCGCGATCGCCCGCGCACTGGCGCACAAGCCGCAACTCCTGTTTGCCGATGAACCGACCGGCAATTTACACGACACGCTGAGCCGCCAGGTCATGTCCCTGATGATGAGGCTGGTGGATGAGTCTGGTTGCAGCCTGCTACTGGTTACCCATAACCGGGAAATGGCCGCTTTTGTCAACCGGCGCCTCCTGTTGGAAGAAGGCCACCTGCATGCAATGGAATAATCCATTCCGATGATGCTCATCCGCACGCTTCTGAAACACTACCGCCGGCACCCGGTCCAGGCGCTGTTCCTGCTGACCGGAATTGTCGTTGCCAACGTGTTGTTGGCCGGAACCTTGCTGATCAATGCGCAAGCCCGGGCCAGCTATGAGGAGGGTGAGAACTATTTGAGCGCCGCCCCGATTGGACAAATTCGGCACAAGGCAAGCAGCCAGGCCATCGATGAACGTGACTACATCCGCTTGCGCCGTCAGGGTTTCGATATGCTTGCGCCCCTTCTGCGGCAGATCGTCAGAACGGCCAGCGATGAGCCGCTCGAACTGCTGGGTATCGACGTCTTTGCCATGCCCCAGGCAGAGTTGTCCATAATTGAAAAAGGCAGCGGCGACCGGGCTGATTTCGATTTCGTGGGCTTTGCTTACGCGCCTTACCAGTTGTGGGTTGCTCCGGCCAGGCTCGGCCAACTCGGCTCAACAGACGGCGGCCGGATCGAGCTTGCTTCCGGCAAGGAGCTACCCCCGCTGCGGGCCATGTCAGGTCAGCAGCTGGGTCACCGCATGCTGATGGACATTGGCGCGCTGCAGTTACTGACCGGAAGCGCTGGCGAAATCTCGTCGATCCTGGTGTTCCCGGCGCCGGCTCCGCGGCTGGCGGAAATGATACGGTTCCTGCCTGCCCAGCTGGAGTACATCGACGGCGGTGATGCGCCGGATCCGGCCGAGCTGACGCGGAGTTTTCATCTCAATCTTGCAGCAATGGGCTTGTTGGCATTCGTCGTTGGCATTTTTCTTATCTATAACGCCCTGGCCTTCAGCTATACCGATCGCCGGGAACTCATTCGCAAGTTGCGCCTCGCCGGGATTACGCGCAGAGAACTTGCCGGCGCATTGCTTTCAGAACTCGCCCTGTTCCTCGTTGTGGGAACGCTGTTTGGCTCCTGGCTGGGAGCACGAATGGCCGCCTGGCTGCTGCCCGGGGTGGGCCGGACACTCGCGCAGCTCTACGATGTGTATATTGCCTATCCGGACGGCCTGGTGCCTTCCGGCGTCTGGCTGCCACTGCTGATGACCGCGGTGGCAGCCACGCTGTGCGTGCTTTTTCCGCTCCGCGAATCTCTCAACACGCCCATGCTTGAGCGCTGGCAGACCACCTGGCAGCAGCAAGCCGTGATGCGCCGTGATCGCCTGATGTCCTGGGCCGGCCTGGCGTTGCTGACCGCCGCCGGCCTGCTGGGCGTTTACGCCGAATCCCTGCGGGTTGCTCTGGCTGGAATGGCCTCGCTGCTGCTTGGCACCGCGCTACTGCTGCCTGCCGTCTTGCGCCTGCTGCTTGGCGGTCTCGAAAAACAGGTTCCGGCACAACGGCCACGCCTTTCCTGGCTGCTGGCGGACAGTCGCTGGTTGCTCGGTCCGGCTTCTCTCGCTCTGATGGCCATGACCCTTGCCCTGGTTGCCAACAGCGGCTTGAACACGATGATCAGCAGCTTCCGGGAGGCGACGGATCAATGGCTGGACCAACGCCTGGCCGCCGACCTGTACCTGCGCGGGGATCTGGATGTAGCGGGTCTGGCGGATTGGTTGGCTGAAGAAGCGCCCGGCCTGACGGTCGCGGAGCGTTTTCGCCGGGATGTCACGCGCCCGGATCCATCCGGGCAATCCACAGTGATCGAGGCGGTCAGCCTGCAGGATGGAGACCGGTTTCTCGACGGTGTGAAGTTACTGCGCTCCGAACAGGATGCCCTTGCGCGATTTTCGAACGGCAAGGGTGTATTGATCAGTGAGCGGGCCTGGCGTTTCGAAGGCTGGCAACCCGGGGATGTGTTACGCCTGTGTCAAAACCATGCCGGGTTACCCGTGCTGGGCGTGTACCACGACTACGGTAATCCGAAATCTCAATGGATGGTCAGCCGCCATCTGTTCCGGACCTGCTGGCCGGAGCAAAATGCGAGCGGCTTGTCTGTGTCTGGTCCTGATAGCACTGATTGGAACTACATTCGCGCTGCCATGACAACGCGTTTAGGCCTGGAGGATGGGGCAATCATCGACCAGGGGGAACTGAAACGGGCTGGTCTCGCGGTGTTCGACCGTACGTTCACAGTCACTCGTGCGCTCAATGCGCTGACCTTGCTGGTCGCCGGTATCGGAATCTTTTGCGCGATCAGCGCGATCCATCACCACCGGGTAGGCCAGCAGGCACTGCTGTCCAGTCTTGGTCTGACGCGGCGGGAGCGAGGCGGTCTGCTGCTGCTGCAATGGGGGCTGCTCGGATTACTTTGCATGACGCTGGTCTGGCCATTCGGCACCGCCCTTGCCGGCTACCTGGCGGCGGTGGTTACGCCGCTTGCCTTTGGTTGGAGTTTCCCATTGCGCCCGGACTGGCAACATTACCTGACCCTGGCCGTGCTTGCCGTGGGTTGCATGATGTTCGCCGTGGTGCTGCCATCCCTGAGATTGCTGCAAACTTCACCAGCGGCCATGTTACGCGAGCAAACCGTATGAGGAGGCCGGCTCTCGTTCTGTTTTTTCTTGTCGCCGCGCTGGAAGCAGGCTGCAATTCCGCCGATCAGACTTTTCGGGACAATGATTTCGCCGTGTTGGCGCAAAGCGCGGAAGGCTATGCTGAAGCCAGGCCGGACCAGGCTCTGAAATTTCCTCGCGACCACGGCCCCCACCCCGGGTTCCGCATCGAGTGGTGGTACCTGACGGCGAATCTGCAGGACACATCGGGTAAGCCCTATGGCGCCCAGTGGACCCTGTTTCGCCTGGCGGCTCAGCCGCCCGGCCTTCATGAAGCGAAGAACCCGTGGCAGAGCGAGCAGGTGTACATGGCGCACTTCGCCATCACGACACCTCGCGGTCACTCTGCATTTCAACGCTATTCTCGTGGTGGTGAGCACGGGGATGCCGCCCGCGCGGGCGTCAACGCGATGCCATTTACAGCCTGGCTGGATGACTGGAGCCTGCAAAGCACGGGTAGTGACTGGTTACCGATGGAAGTTCGGGCCCGACAGGACAACCACGCCATCCGGTTCGATTTGGAAGGCACAGGTCCCCTGGTCCTGCAGGGAGAGGAGGGGTTTTCGCAAAAGCACCCGAACGGCGGCGGCTCATTCTATTACAGCCAGCCTTTCCTCCAGGTAAGCGGTGAAGTGGTGGTAGATGGAACGGCTATCCCGGTCACCGGGCAAGCGTGGCTCGACCGGGAATGGAGCAGCCAGTTTTTGCAGGCTGACCAGTCGGGATGGGATTGGTTTTCCCTGCACCTGGAAACCGGCGAGAAATTGATGCTGTTCCAGCTGCGCCGGCAGGAAGGCAAAAGCAGCAGCGAAGACTATCGGCATGCTGTCCTGATTACATCCGATGGCGGCACGGTGTCGTTGTCTCCAGATCAAATAGGGCTGGAAGTACTGGAGGAGGCCGCAGTTGCCGGCCGCTTGCTACCGTTGCACTGGCGCATCGAAATACCCCAGATCGGACGTGATCTCGAAATCGAAGCCCTGCATCCGGATCAGTGGATGGATGTCGACTTCCCTTATTGGGAGGGTGCTGTCACGGTGTCCGGAAACGGTCCAGGCAACCGTGGCCGCGGTTACATGGAGCTCACGGGCTATCGGGCGGAGTAATCAGCCGCAGCCTTCGAATCCGTCCGAATCCATCTTGGCCTCGTAGGGGCCAGCAACATCGGCGCCCGGGGTCAGGCCGGCCTTGACACTGTCCCAGTCATCCGGCCGGAGTTGAACCATCCACGCGGCATACGGATCGTCGTTGGCCAGGCTGGGGTTGGACAATAGTGCGTCATTTACACCGACCACTTCACCGCCGGCAGCCGACTTGGCCGGGCCAACCCATTTACCGGATTCAACAGTGGCGCAGGATCTGCCGGGACGCACACTGCGGCCGACTTTCTTGGGGGTGAAGGCCACCAGTTGCCCGGCCATGGCCGTGGCGATGGTAGTCATGCCGATGCGAACAGTGCCGTCACCGACCTCCGTGAACCAGGTGTGGTTGTCCACGTCGTAAAGCAAATCATCCGGCAGATTGCATCCGCGAACCGTTGGCATAATCAGGACCTCCAATAAGTGTCTCGCTTCCCTTCTTTTGCTTTCGGCAAAGACCGGATTCGCTCGACGGGTTAATCTGACACATTTCTGGCTGCGCCAGCCAGCTTAGTACCCTCTTTTACTGAGCATTCGTGTTTTCGTCAACCTTTTCGCGCAGAGGTTTTGATGCACAGCAGAATTCGCCCAATTCTTCCGTTTCCATTTTGCCGCTGACGAACAGGAACAGGTGGTTGGCAACCAGGGCCATCATCCGGGCGCGCTGATCTGTGTCCGGATGGCCGGGCTGATGGCTCAGCAGGTTGAAATGCCAGGCCAGCTCCCGGCAAGTCTCACGACAAGCATTGAAACTCGGGTCCTTGTCCGCACCCTGGCGGTGCAGGGCGAGCAGCCGGAAACCCTCCCGCTCTTCCCGGGTAGGTTCTTTCCCCTTCGCGATTACCCACTGTTCCAGGACCTCTTCTCCCAGTGCCAGCAATTCCGGACCATCTTCAGGCGCAGGCGGTCCCGCCATCAATGAATCCAGCCGGCTGCCGATGTCGGAAAGGCTTTTCACGCCAGGCCTTTCGTCTTCACGAAATCGAAAGAATCAGATATGTTTTCGTGCAGTCCCACGGCCTTGGGTTTAAGACCGAGCGCCATGCCCAGTAACTGCGTGAAATAAATGATCTTGACGCTGGTTTTCAGTCCCATCGTCTTTTCTGCCCGGATTTGATGCATTTCGAGACCGCTGTGGCAGGTGGGGCATTCGGTGGCAATGACCTCGGCGCCGGCGGCTTCGGCAGCCTGCAGGATGTTGGCGACCAGCTTTGTGGACGTGTCGCAGTCGGAAAGCGTGTGGGCGCCGCCGCAACAGGCCGTCTTGAGCGGGAAGTCGACATTTTCTGCTCCCGCCGCCTCCAGCAGGTCATCCATGAAATGCGGTTTGGAGGTCGATTCACTGCCGGCCCCGGCGTCTTTTTCCGGGAAAATATGCCGCGGCCGGGTGTACATGCAGCCGTAGTAGTTGGCGATCTTGACGCCGTCCAGTGAGTTCTTAACGCGCTCCTTGAGGCCTTCCTCACCAATTGTTTCTTTGACCCAGTCGAGGGCGTGGATGGTTTCCACCTGGCCGGATTTGTAGGTTTCGTGGCCGGCTTTCTTCGAAATTTTGTCGACCACGTCCACCGATTTCTGATCGTTGGCGAGATCGTACTCGGCTTTCTTGAGGTTATGGTAGCAACCATTACAGGGCGCCATCACCACGTCCATGTTCATCTTGTTGGCGGCGATGGACATCACGCGGGAGGACAGATAGGTCTGGATCTTCGGGTCGATGTTCTTTACCTCCATCGCACCGCAGCAATTCCAGTTCTCCACTTCCTTCAACTTCAGGCCAAGCTTTTTTCCAAGCGCCTTGGTCGAACGATTGTAGGCGTGCCCGCTGCCTTCCAGCGCACAGCCGGGGTAGTAGGCAACTTCCTTGTACTTTTCTCTTTTCTCGGACATAGGTTTCGTTCCTAAAGTTCTTTCCGGGCCGCCTCGACCAGGTCGTCGAGCCGCAGCGCCTGGCGGTGATGCGATTCCTGCTCAGCCACATACTCTTCGATGGCATCGCGGGCGCCGGACCAGCCCTTCGTCTTCGGTGTGATGAAATTGGCCATGCCCATTCGCGTCAGCATGCCGATCGGCAGGTTGCGTAGCAGGCGCTTGACCATTTCTTCCAGCCAGGGCTGTCTCAGGGCCTGCCCCGTGCGTTTGAAGAAACGGCGGACGGTGCGGCCGTCCTCGATCTTTCCGGTCTTGAAAACCTGCTCGCTGAAGATTTCATCGAAAATCATCGAATGAGACTTGGGTGTGTGTCCTTTCAGCTCGAGCCAGTGGGACGTCGCCTTCATTACACCTTCGGGAACCACGTCGCGCGGACAGGCGTAAGTGCACTTGTTGCAGGATACGCATTGCCAGATGATTTCCTTGTCCCGCAGCAACTCCGATTCCATTCCCATGCGGATCAGGTAGATCCAGTAACGCGGGTTGAAGTCCGGGTTGAGGGCATGCACCGTGCAGGAATTCGTGCAGGATCCGCATTGCCAGCAACGGTGAATGTACTCTCCGCCCGGCAGGGCTGCGATTTCATCTTCCATTGCTTCGTTGTAGTCGGTGACGACCCGGCTCTCGATGAACGTGCTCCAGTGACCCGATACGTCCACGCCCTCGACTTCGAGTTTTTCGTGAACCTGCAGGTTCTCCGGTCGAATCAGCGATTTTTCATGAATGGGCATCGTTATTCCAGATTCTGTACATCAGATATCAATTATCACGTTCCAGCAGGCTGCCGTCTTCTATGACGAAAGACTCTCCGCTGATTGCTTTCAGCCGGGTCCTGCCTGAGCCGGCCCGCACTCCATCGAGCCCCAGTATGCGCCGGGTGTGCTCCATGGGATCGCCGGGTGCGGAAAAATCCGCCCGCAGGTAAACGCCGCCCTGGGCTGCGATATAGTCCGCATAAATCTTGGCGCACAGCAGGTCCACGTACCACAGCACGTCCCGGAAGACGCCATTGGCGCTTAGAAACTGGCTGAGTTCTTCGCGTAACATCAGGTAGGTGGCATAGCCGTCCTCCACCCTGATCGTGATGTTATCGACATCGTCATCAAACCAGATTTCCCGAATAACGCCCGTGTTGGCCTTTTGATCCCAGACCCAGCGACACATCAGGGGATAGCGTTCCGGATCGACACCGTGCAGGATTTCCACGGCAAGGTCTCGCACCCACCGGTGTTTTCGATCCTGCGGAAAGTGCTCGCAAAACGCAGACAGCCGCGCATCCGTCTTCCCGGTGTCCTGGACATCGGAGAGCAATTCCGCAATCGCTGTGAGCATTTCACCATAGGCTGGTTGTTCCAGGAATGGACCAACACGGCGCCGCACGCTGGCCATGAAGGCGCACAGGCTCTTGAAGGTGTCCAGCGGCAGCTCGGCTGTTTCGGCAGGCCCTGAGTCTTGTCCAAGGGCTTTTTGGAACATCCGGCTTTTCAGCTTCAGGGCGTCGATCCACCTTTCAATCCCGCCCTGCGACTCGCTGCCTTCGATCAGTGTCTCGAAAGCATGGGTCAGAATCGGGCCACTGAGCTCCAGCTGCGGCCGTTCCACTGCGGCCGGTTTCTGCGTCTGTAGGGATCGGAACAAGGAAGCCATGTTGCTAACTGACCAGCCTTGCCGCCAACTGACGTTGCTCCAGCACCGCCATCGCCGCCGCCTTTCCCTGCGCGATCGAGTCGTCGATGGTCTCGGGGCCAATGGCGGCTCCCGCCACGAAAACACCATTCTTGTTGGTCAAGCCGGTTGCGGAGTAACTGCTGGCCTTGTCGATATAACCGTGCGTTTCCAGATCCACGCCGAAGATGGCGGAAATATCCGGATTGTCGACGTTCGGGTCCATGCCGATGGCATGAACCACCAGGTCGAACGGAATCGTTATCGGACGTTTGACCAGCGTGTCCTCACCCTTGACGATCAGCTTTTCGCCATCGGAGGTCACTTCCGCGATGCGTGCCTTGATGTACTTGACCTTGAATTCCTCCTGGCTTTTCCAGTAGTACTTGGTCTCGTACAGGCCATAGGTGCGGATGTCCATGTAATAAATATAAACATGGCAATCGGGCAATTCCTCGCGGATTTCCATGGCCATGTTGGCGGAAACGGTGCAGCAGATTTTCGAACACCATTCGCGGCCAATCTGCCGGTCCCGCGACCCGACACACAACAGGATCGCCACCCGCTGGGGCTTGCGGCCATCCGACGGACAGCGCACGCCCTGGCCCGATGAGATCATCTGTTCAACCTGCGACGTCGTTACAACATCCGGGAACGTGCCAAAGCCCCATTCCGGCTTGTTGGCCGAGTCAAAGTGGCTGAAACCGGTACACAGGATGGCGGCCGATACGCCCACGGAGTCTCCGCTCGAAAGCACCGCAGTGAAGTCACCGGCCTCGCCGCTGAATTCCGTGACCTTCGTTTCTTTCCGCACATCGACCAGTTCATGCTCCGCGACACGATCCACCATGCCGCCGATGGCGTCTTTCGCCCATTCGCCCGAAGGGACCAGTTTGGCATAGCCTTCGAGGATGGGCGCGCCGCCCAGGCGGTCTTCCTTGTCAACCAGGATGCATGCCTGGCCGAAGGTAGCCAGTGAATGAGCCGCGGCCAGTCCGGCCGGACCGCCGCCAACAATCAGGATTGGTTTTGCCATGATTTTCAGCCTTGCTCAGTGTTTTCAGTTCAATCAGTCTCGTACCCCTGCTCCCGCAACGCGGCTTCTCTCGACTGTGTTCATTCGCCGCCCGCGGGTAGCTGTTTAACCGGCTCAAAGCCAGGCCCGGATGTAATCGCGAGCCGCGGATCGTAGAGGCTTTCGAACTTGCCGGCCTCCACTTCTTTCAGATAGACCTCGAATTCCAGCTTTTTGGCTTGCCAGTCAATACCCATTTTCTCCATCAGCGTCTCGGTGGCCGATGCGTGCCAGTGGGACTGGACGATTTTGTACGGGTGTGCGCCACAGGCCAGGGCGGCAAACTGGATATCCGCCAGCACCGGCAGGCTATAGTCTTTCCCGGCAGCCTTGCCGATCCACTGGTTCTTGTCCAGCGTGGTGATGCAGCCCGTGTCATGGCCAATCATCACGTCGGCTTGCGCTTCCTCCACCGCGACCTTGATTTTGCGGTCGATGGCGAAGGAGCGCGTGAATTCACGCTCGGAAATGATGTGGCGGAATCCGAAGCCACAGCAGTCGTACCAGGTGGAATAGTCGATGACCTGGCTGCCCAGCGCCTCCATGATTCCGGTTGAAACAGCAACCCGGTTGCCGCCGAGTATGTTGTCATCGTAGATTGCATCCTCGGGCACCATTTTGTACACGTGGCAGGCCGGATGGATGGTTGACCGGATGTTGCTCACGTCGATGGTCTGGCGCGCAGCGATATCGCTGCGCATCATGTGCACCCATTCGGAGTAGTGCACAATTTCTTCCGGTATCAGCAGCTTGCCGTCGACCAGGCGGCCCAGCTTGCCGAGGATCTTCTTGACGCTTTCACGCAGCTCGGCCGAGTGCAGCAGGTAGGCGCGGACTTCCTTGTAATTGCCGAACGATGTGCCGCAGTGCACCAACGGATAGAAATAACCGCCTGGCAGGCCCTGGGCGCGCGCGGATACGTATGCCTGGTGAAAATTCCTCAGGAAAACCGCCGCCAGGCTATGGATGTTGCCAATGCCGGAGCCATGGTAGTTCCAGGCCGTACAGGACGTCTGATCAGTTTCATCCAGATACTTGATGTCCATCTCGTTCATCAGCCACAGCAGGGATGCCGGGTAACCCGGGATATTGCCACACTGGCCACATGACTTGTGGTGCCAGAGCTGGGTGGTGGGGACTTTCTTGTCCCAGCCATAAATGGTCTTGGCGATGCGGGGGTTGTGTTCTTCCCCAACGCGGTGAACGACGATTTCGCCGTCCTTTTCCAGTTCCCACATGGCGTCACGAACATCTTCGACGCGGTCCTTGTTGACCTCCATGGAACGCTTGTTGATCACCTGCTCTACCCAGGCGGTTGCGGTTTTCGCCTCACCGGGGCTCAGGTTTGCATCACGCCACTCGGAACCATGTCCGGTAAAGCGTTCGCCGTTTCCGTTATCACCAGTACTCATACATTTCTCTCCAAGAAATCCGTGTCAGCGCGCGATCGCCCGCATGGCTGCCTCTTATAATCAATCGTCTTTCTGCTCGTCTTCCCAGTCTTCGAGGTCTTCACGCTTCTCATCCATGATGTCAAGAATGACGTCATAGAGGTTTTCGTCAATGGTCTCGAGCTGGTCAAGCACACCGGTCTCTTCCCAGATCGTGTACAGCTCCACCGAGGTGGTGAGGTTGACCTCCCATGCCGTAGCCGTGGTGTTGAGCGTCGGTATCGGAATGGCCTGGCGCAGAATTTTCAGCGGTGCGTCGACCTTTGAAATATTCGGGCCCCAGTCAGGGAAGCCGTCGGCGTTGATCATATCCGGGGAAAGCTGGTTGCCGGTTGAAATCAGCTTGAGCATCACGCGGCTGAATGGCCGCAACACGTTTTTGGCCGACTCCATGCCGTGCTTGATGGCGGCTTCACGCATCAGCATCACCAGTCCGCCCGGCGAGTTGTCGAAAGGGCAGCGCGCGGCGCAAGTATAGCACTGAGCGCAGGCCCAGATCTTTTCCTGCATCGCGTCGTATATGCCTTCCAGGTTCTCTGTCCAGAGCAACTGGACAATTTCGATCCGCCTGGATGTCCTGGAAAATTTCCTCCAGCTTGTCCCGGCCGACAGTGGGGCTGTCCGAAACCGGGTCGCCGATGTATTCCTGTATTCTGCTTGATTGCGTGTGAGTCATGCTTCTCCTGCGCCGGCGACCTGGTTGAATTCGCCGGCCCCTATATAATTAATAGGTTAAAACCCTGCAATCTTCCTCCATGACTTCTTCAATCAGGTGTGCGCCGCCGACGATGCCTTCGCATTCGGGGATCAGGTCGTCGGTCGTCATGTCGAAAAGATCGAGGTTGGGCGAGCAGCAGTAGAATTTTGCGCCGGCCTCGTGGGCATCCTGGATGAAGCTGTAGACCGATTTGGGCGAGCCTTCTTTTACATACAGGTTTTCGGCCACGCCCTTCTTCATCAAACGGCCGGAGGTTGCCGTGCAAATTACATCTACTTCATATTCCATGGCCGCGGCCACGGTCGCCTGGAAAATCGGAGCACCGAGTTCCTCGCCGTTACGCGTATCCGTGTTGGCCATTACGATGATGAGTTTTTCTGCCATGTTTCATTTCCCTCTCTGGAAGACTGGCTATATTACATTATGCTAATGTAATTAGCCAATCTGTTATAAAAAGCCGTATTGGCGTCTCAGGAACGCTTCTTCTGCCAACGACTGAATATCGCCAGCCATCAGCTCCGGTACTACGTCAACTTTAATGGAATTCGGCGCCGCATTTGCATCCAACCCGTCACCTTGATGATTCCGGTCATGATGGGCACCAGTGCGTCTTCGATTTCACGAACCATGATCTGCAAACGCTGCAGCCGCTCTGCGGGGCCGAACGGCGCACGCCCTGGTCGTAGGGCGGCGGCCACGGCGCGCCTTCGAGCCGGACGTCCGCACTCCACCTGGAAGACGGCCGGCCGGCCGGCCTCATCTTCGGCCAGGACTTGCGCCCGTTCCGGTGGGAGCGGGCGATCCCGCATGTAGCAGACACTGGGAAAACGCTCGGGCAGAAACCCGCCGAGCGCATCGTCCCGCAGGCGCCGCGCATAGCCGACTTCAAACGCCAGGCCGGACGGTTCCGAACCACCGCCGGCGGCAATGGCCAGTATTTGCGCACCCAGGCCGATGCCGACGACCGGAATGCCCTGGTCCAGCATGGTACGTGTGAGGGCGATTTCCTCATCCAGTGTTGGCACGTCCCTGCCGCCGGCGCTACCCCAGGGGCCCCCTCCCAGTAAAACCAGTCCGTCACAGAACTCTCCTGCCTGCGGAATCTCTCCCTTTTCCGTAAAGGGCCGGAAATAACTGAACCGGATCCGCCGGCCTTCCAGGTGATCTTCCATCAGGCCCAGGTAGTCGGCCGACGTATGTTGCACGACATGGAGCAGATTCATTCGAGGCTAACCTTGCGGAGAATCGGCCAGGGCCTTTCTGATGGAGGCAATGAAGTCATCCGGTGTTACCGAAAGTACTTCAGCCTGGGCGTCGTCAAAAAACGTGTTCACGGCGCCATCCAGTTCATCCAGGTAGACGCCGCGCAAGCGGGATTCCAGATCGTAGATCACGCGCGGCGGCGTGACGAAGAAATCACCGGTGATCAGGACGGCACGAATGCGGTTTTGGGCGGGGCCTTCCAGACGAAGGTAGGTCGTGATGGTGCCGCCCGGGCTGATGTGCCGCCCTGCCAGGTCACCGCGGGCTGCAGGCGGCTCGTCCACTTCGGTGACGAATTCCTCGGTACCAATCTCCTCGCGGCACAGAGTATCCGCGCGGCTCAATTCTTCCTCGCTGATTTCAGCATGCTGCATTTCCAGGCCAAAGTGTTTCGAGAACGCTGTGCCCAGCTCGGTTTGAATCCGACCCAGGTCCGGCGTCTCGTCACCCAGTAATTCCCGCAGGGTCACGACCCGCTGTTCTGCTGAATCCAGCTCGTGTCTTGCCAGCTTGGCTTGCGGTACCCGCAGGGCGGAAACCATCACTTGCGGATTCATGTCGACCAGCACGGTGCCCTGGTAAAAAAGCGTGTCGCCATCGAAAAACCCGCCGGTGCCGCTGATCTTGCGTCCATCGACCTCGATGTCGTTTCTCGGTCGGTAGCGCGCATCAACGCCCAGGCGGCTGATGCCGTCGGCCGCCGCCTCGCAGATTTCTCGTGTCAACTCGGGCAATGAAGTGATGCCGAGCGATTTGCGGTTGAACGCCAGTTCCCAACCCAGCAATCCGGGCTCCATGAAGATCGCGCCGCCGCCGGTAATCCGCCGCACTACGCCAATACCGTGCCGCCGGCAGTAATCCAGGTCAATTTCCTGTCCCAGTGCTTGGTGGCGGCCGACCAATGCGGTCGGTGGAAAGCGCAGGAAGCGCAGCGTGTCTGGCACGGAACCGGCCTGGTGTGCTTCAATGATCGCCTGCCCAATAGAGATGTTCAGGCGGCCCTCCAGGACGCCGGTGTCCAGAACCCTGAATGTCTTACTTTCGTTCATTCATCATCGCGGGCACGGCCCGCCTTTTCTGAAGGCAGCATCAATCCAGACGGTGAGGGATATCGAACTGCTTGCGAATCTTCCTGACGTCTTTCTTGTCCGGCTGAAACGGAAAGCTGGCGATGTCGCTGGGGGGCGAGTCACCGTAGGGCCGGTCGCAGGCCGAAATGTCTTCCTGGACTTTACCCGGACAGCCCGAGGTGCGGAACGGCAGACCGGAATCGATGATGTCATCCAGTTCGCCCGCCGGCAACCCGAGATCCACCAGTCTGCCCTGCCCGTCGAATTTCATGTGTTCAACACGCGCGTCACAATAGTCGATGAGGTAGCGGCCCAACTGCACGCGCCGCCACTGGTCGCGCGGCGTGGCGGGCAGGTGGTCCATCAGCGATCCATCTTCCGGGAAGAAACAAAACATGTGGTTGTGGCCACCCAGATCGACAATTCGCTGAACCAGGCTGAGGATGTCGCGTTCGGTTTCGCCCATGCCGGCGATGATATGTACGCCGAATTTTTTCGCGCCAAAAATATCGCGCGCATCCATCAGGATTTCCCAGTATTTATCCCACTTGTGCGGTGATTGAACGCCCTTGCCGCGCGTCCGGTCGAAAATTTCCGGCGTGGCCGCATCCAGCGCCACGGTGAAAATATCGGCGCCCAGATCTTTCAGTTTCTGGACATCGGCCCGGCCCATCGTGGTCGGGTTGGAGAGAATGGAAACCGGAATCGTGCCGGGGTCGATTCGATCGGTCCACTTTTTCAGCACGGAGACCGTGTCTTCGTCCGAGCGCGGATGGGTAATCATGGAGATGCACATGCGGTGGAAGGGACTGTCATCGCCATCACTGGCGACCTTGTCGATGATCACGTCCATCGGCACCGCGGGCCAGTCCACGCGGATAAAGTTGCGGTCTGCATAATCTCGCTCGGCTTCCCTGTGCCGGGCCAGGCCGCAGTAAGCGCAGTTGGCCCGGCACCCCTCCGGGTAGGTGAGAAGCAGGTTCAGGCACCGGGTGCAGGAACAGCGATACATCCTTCCGTTCGTAACGCCCAGCGTGATCGCCGCCGCGGTGGACATCTGCACATACTCGGGAGAACGCATATGCGGGGTCAGAAGGTTGTAATCAGGACGATAGACACCCTGTGGTGCAATGTCTCTGTCCTTGACCGGGGCCCCATTCTGCATTTCCCTGGGCGTTTTGGCCGGCAACCTCGGTTCCATGATTTCATAAGGGTTGAAGTCGAGCCCATCACGGCCTTTTTCCGCAGGTTGGGCGCCCTCTGTCTTTACACAACTCATGATTTGCTCCCTGAATTCATCGTCAGGCCGCGCAGCTGGTGTTTTTCAGCATTGCGATGCTGTTTATTGCACTACTCTCACCCAGCTTGATGGAACAACAGGCGTGCGCCTGGTGGAAAGGCCGGCCAGTCAACCCGGCCACGGCCACGGCGCCATCCGCGGGAAACGCAATGCCGTCGAGTCCGGCCATAACCGCGTACGCGTCCGTCACGCGCTTGTGCATCCCGGGCGGCCTTGCACAGCCCAGCAACACCTGCCGGTCCGGCAATCGGCGACGGGCCTCCAGGAAGATCCGGCCTACGTCGCGGGTGTCTGGCGTGGCAAACGTTCCCGGCCTGGCGTAAAAAGGCATGATCACGACCAGGACCAGGGCCTTGGTGTCGTGACGGCTGAGGATATCCAGCGCATTTTCTTCCCCGAGGATGCGCCCGTAATGCAAGCCGATAACAATATGCGGGGAAATCTGCATCGAGGTCGCGCACAGCGCCTCCACTGTCGCTTCGAAGTCTTCAACCGGACGATCCAGGTGATACACCTCCCGGATGGTTTCCTCGGCGCCGATGATGTCGAGCATCGCGACGTCCACCCCGGCTGCCTCCATCTCTTTTGCGCCTTTTTCATCGGTGAGCGCGGTATGAATTGCGATCCGTAAATGCGGAAAATCCCGTTTCAGTTGTTCCACCACCGGATAAAATCTCGTGTAGCGGATCTCATTACGCCTGTTCGAGCCACCGGACAACAGAAAACCCTGCAAATCCTCGGTTTCAACCAACTCGCGAACCTTGCGGTCCAGCATTTCAGGCTTAATCGCGGGAATCATCGGTTCAAGGATACGGGCTTCGCAGTGGTCACACATCAATGCGCAGCCGGCGGCGGTAATCGAAAAGGCAGGGAAACTGTTTTTACCGCAACTCTGAAGTTCGCTGCTTTCGTATTCTTTAAACGTCGGGGTGGAAAAACGGACCATGCGGTCCTGGTTTTGCGCCGCTGCCCGCTCCATTTCCGCGACGAGCCCGGCATCGAACTCTGCATCTTCAAGTTCTTCGATTTCCTGGAGGGATTCAAGCCAAGTCATGTCAATTCCTGATTTTCCTCAATGTAACACGAGATCCGGCAAGCGCTCGATTTCCGGTCGTATCGGACCGATATTGGGTTCGTCCGCCAGCTTATCTATCCAGCTTTCAGGGACTTCATCCTCATCGATCAGGTCGCATTCCAGCCCCCGCAAAAAATCCTGCGCGTCGGGCGGCAACGCCGCAGGAATTTCGAGCCCGTTCAGTCTGCCCCACAAACCACCCCAGCAGCGAATGACGGTCCATGGATTATAACCACCCCCGCCCAAAATCACGGCCCGCCGGTTGTTTTCCACCAGTTTTTCAACCGCCTGCCACAAACCGCCGTTGCTCAACGCCAGCTTCGACAGCGGATCTCCGTCCAACCCATCCGCCCCACAAGTCACAACCAGCGCCTGGGGACTGAAGTCATCCGCGAGGGGACGAACCGCGTTTTCCATCAGGAACTCCAGCTCGCTGTCATTGAAACCACGCGGCACCGGCAAGTTTCTCGCCCCGCCATTAGCCCGGTCCTCGACCAGCCCGGAATGGGGCCAGCGTTTTTCTTCGTGGATAGAAACGGTCAATACCCGTGAATCATTCTCAAACGCATCCTGCACACCATCCCCATGGTGGGCGTCCAGATCGACATAGAGAACACGATCGACGCCCTGCTCAAGGAATGTGAGGATCGCGAAAACCGGGTCATTGAAATAGCAGAAACCGCTGGCCCGGTCCGCACGGCCGTGGTGTGTGCCGCCCGACGGATGGAAAACGATACGGCCATCCATGGCCAGTTCGGCGGCCAGTATGGAGCCGCCCACGGCAGTGGAGGCGCGCCTGAACAAGCCGGGAAAGAGTGGGTTTTCCATCGTGCCAATCCGGTAGCGGTCACGAATCTCCTTCGCCACTTTACCGCTGGCGTCTGCCTCGCGAATCGCTTCTATGTAGTCCTGGTGGTGAAATTGGCGCAATTGCTCAAGCGTTGCCCGGGGGCTGTCCCGGAATTGCTTGTCGTCGAGCCAACCCAGCATTTCACACACATCCACCACTCCGGATACTCGAATGATCGACAGCGGATGATGCTCGCCAAAAGCCGCTTTGCGATAGACGTCGCTGCCGACGAAAAGCGCCCGCTTATTGCCGTCCGGACGGGGAAATATGCCGTTCAAATCCATAGCCCGCCAATAGTATTCGATTTTACTAATAAATGAAAATTGTATATAATGTTCCGATCCAAACTCCACTTTTCCGGAGGTCCGAAAACCATGTCAGAAGAAACCGGCGGCAACGCCATCAATCCCCACACAATGTCCATCATAGTCACGAAAGGCAGCCTCGACTGGGCTTATCCGCCTTTCATCCTCAGCACAACCGCGGCGGCCATGGGTCTGGATGTTACGATGTTCTTCACATTTTACGGCTTGCCGCTCCTGCTCAAGAAAATGGATCTTAAAGTGACCCCACTGGGCAATGCGGCGATGAAAATGCCGATGATGGGTGGACACATGGTGATGCCCAACCTGGTCGCAGCCATCCCCGGCGTTGACGCGATGGCTTCCAAGATGATGAAAAACCTGATCAAGAAGAACGGAGTTGCGTCCATTGATGAGTTGCGCGAACTTGCGGTTGAAGCCGAAGTCCGGTTAATTGGTTGTCAGATGACCATGGATCTTTTTGATTATCAGCTCGAAGACATGATCGACGGCATTGAGGTAGGCGGCGCGGCAACCTATTTAGAGGTGGCCACCCAGTCCCACATCAACCTGTTCATCTAAGCAACCAGGAATTTTTTTAAAACAGGAAACCAATATGGCAGACAAAGTACTCGACGCAAAAGGGCTGAACTGTCCTCTCCCCATTCTCAAGGCCAAGAAGGCGCTAAAGGACGTGCCCGATGGCGGTACGCTTGAAATCCTGGCCACCGACCCCGGTGCGGTTGCTGATTTCCAGGCGTTTTCACGTACGACCGGCAACGAACTCATCGAACACAGCGAAGAGGGTGGTGTTTACAAGTTCCTTCTTCGCAAGACCGCTTAGGCCGCAAAACGGCCTTGAATAAAAACGGCCAGCAAGAGCTGGCCGTTTCTTTTCGTAAATCCCGTCAGGTATTCGTGTAAGCCAGCACTCAGAACCGCCAGCTATAGCTCGCTTCCATTTCCCACTGGTACATTTCGAATGTGACCGTCTGGGTCGGATCGAAGTTTTGCGGTCCGGTGACGTCAACGTTTGGTGCGTACATAAACGCCATATTGAATTGCCTGCCCGGGGTCCTTTCCAGGGTAAATCCGGCCGTCACGTGGTGTTCCATCACGCCAGGCGCGAGGATATTGAAAGACATTTGACTCGAGTCGATCGGTTGATCGCCATAGCTGTAACCAAACCGCCAGGTCCAGTCTTCGCCGGCCTTGTAGCGCATGCCAAGCTTGTAGACCGTCATGTCGGCGGACCCGAAATCGCCGCCATTATCACCACCCAGGCAATTGCTGAAATTCGTTCCTCCACGGCCGGCCGTTGGGCAGTTAAACAGAATCTGAATGGGATTGCCAACGGAGTCGATGTCGCTGTACCAGATATGCTCAAAATCCAGGCTCAGGTCTATCTTTTCATTGGCATGAAAAGTCAGGCCGACTTTCAAATCTGGCGGAATATCCATGTCGCCCTGCTCAGCGAACAGATCGGCATAATCATCGA
>CAMYKC010000069.1 GCA_947258865.1 uncultured Lysobacterales bacterium | reverse complement strand
GAACTTCAACCGCCTGGCCGTCGATGACACGGGGCTTGTACTTGAACTTCAAAGCTGCCTGCACGGATGCGCGGTGGAACAGTGAGCTGGTGCACTGGTCCTCGAGCACGAAAGGATCACGGATGGTGCCCTGCCGGGTCACGGTGTACTGGACGACGCAAAAGCCCTCGACGCCGCGCGACAAAGCGCGCTGGGGATAAATCGGTGCTACCTTGACGATGGGCAGGTAGTCGCCTTCACCCACGCCCAGGCTGAAGCCGCCGCTCATTTCGATGTCAGTATCGACGGGAGCCGCGGAGATCGCGATTTTCTCGGCGTTAGGGTTCAGGTTGTCCAGCTGCGGGGTAGGCGGCTGTGGCGGGGGTGCGTCTGGTGGAGGCGGCTTCTTGGGTTTCAGCTGCCGGCGCTGGATGCTCTCGTCACGTTTCAACCTGACAAAGTCGATCAGATGGCCTGACGTCCATTCGTTGACCTCACGGTCAGCAGTTTCGATCATGTACTGCATAGTCCAGAAGAGACCGGCCGTCACCACCATGCCCAGCAGGACTCCGATGACCAGCCTGACGATGTTACCGGTTTGAGCTACAGATAGTGTTTCAGCAATAGTGGCCGTCATGGCTCACCTCTTTAAGGTTCATTGGCGGCTATGGACACGTTGAACACACCGGCGAGCCGGGCCGCGTCCATTACCTGAATCAGAGTGTCCGTCTTGGATTCCTTGTCCGCCTGGATCACGACAGATCCCTGGGGGTTCTCGGCGTGCAACCGTTCAATATTCGGCCTGACAGAGCGGATATCGATCTGACGCCGATCGATCCATATGTCATTGTTCGGCCCGATGGCCACCAGGATGTTGGCTTTCTCCTGCTTGACCGCAGTGGCTGCATCGGGGCGGTTGACCTCGATGCCGGCTTCCTTAACGAAAGTCGCAGTAACAATGAAGAAAATGAGCATGATGAATACCACATCCAGCATGGGCGTGATATTAATTTCCGATTCTTCTTCTTCGATATGCTGGGCTAAATGTTGCCGCATTAGTCTTTCTCCTAAATCAGCAGGGCCAGAGAAAAGCTCTTAGCCGTGCTCAATAATCAATTCGTCAGCAATGAACTCACGTTCTCTTCGGGATTTGTTTTCCAGGTAGGCTGACATCGCAACGCCCGACAACGCTGCCACCATACCCGCCATCGTCGGTACGGTCGCCTTGGACACGCCGGAAGCCATCGAGCGGGGATTGCCCGACCCGGCAATCGCCATAACCTCGAAAACCTCGATCATGCCCGTAACCGTCCCGAGCAGGCCCAGCAGGGGGCACAGCGCGACACAGGTCTTGATCAACGCCAGGTTGCGCTCTGAATTCGCCGCGACCTGTGAAATGATCCGAGTCCTGATCTGGTGGGCTTGCCAGGAAGAGTAGTCGATCCGCTCATCCCAGTAGTTATGGGCTCTCCTGATGAGTTTCTTGTGGCCGCTGCGGAAGTACACAATACGCTCGATGATGAGCATCCACATGAACAGGGTCACGATTGCGATGACCCGAAGTACCGGGCCACCGAGTTCGAAAAAGTCCCTGATGGTCTCGAGGAATGGCAGATAGTAGTAGATGACATCCATGAGTGTTACGTCATCCGTTCAGCACGTTCGGAGAGCATGCCTGCTGCCTCTTCCTGGAGAATCTGTGTCAGGCGTTTCGCGCGGCTTTGTACCAGCGTGTGCAGGAACACCGTTGGAATAGCCACGACCAGGCCAAGCACGGTTGTTACCAGTGCGGTGGAAATACCGCCTGCCATCAATTTCGGATCGCCCGCACCGTACAAAGTGATGGCCTGGAAGGTGATGATCATACCCGTCACCGTACCCAACAGACCCAGCAGCGGGGCAACGACGGAAATGATCTTCAGGAACGGAAGCATGGAATTGAACTTGGGCGTTTCCTTCAATATGGCTTCGCCAAGTTTCAACTCCAGGCCCTCAACGTCCACAGCCGGATTGTCGAGAGCAATCTTGACGACCCGGCCAAGCGGGTTGTTACCGGCTTTATCCAGGTGCTTGGCCTGATAATTCACCTTGGCGCTCGTGGCGGACAGAGCCAACAGGCGCCAGATGGCGATGGCAAGACCCACAATACCAAGTGCGATGATCACATAACCTACGATCTTGCCCTGGGCAATTCGTTCCATCAGGCTGGGCGATTGCACCAGCAGAGCCAGCAACTGACCACGCGTCGGATCGATCGCAAAAGCATTAGGGCTGCTGCTTGCATCCGCAAGGTCGGCAGCACGGCTCGTGTACCGACCCTGGGGCTGGCGCTGCAATTCGACCAGGCGGCCGGTTTCAGGCACGTACTCCAGGTATTTGCCATCGGACACCACGTTGAACAGGCCAACGCGGACTACGTCACGTAGTTCCTCTTCGCCCTTTGCGTTCACGACCGAGGTATTCAGCCGGATGACCCTGGCCGATTCCGTCATTTCGCGTTGCAGTTCAAACCAGATGCGCTCGATTTCCTCGAGGGTGGGCATGCGGGTTGTTGAACCCATCTTCTGGGCAAACTCGGTGAGCCATTCACCCCGGTCCGGGAACTGGATTTGAGTCACGGACGTGTCGAAGTTTCCGCGTGCGTCGCCCGCCGCCTGCTGCAACACTCCGAAAAGTTCTTTGAGTTCGCCCAGGCGTTCCTGCAGAGCACGCTCGAGGTCGATGATTTGAGCGTCGTTGGCTTCAAAAGTAGTTTCCAACTGTTGGGACAGTTGTTCCTGGCGTGCTTGTTCCGCCTGCATGTCTTTCAGCAATTGCTGCTGACGACCTCGTGCCTGCTGGAATTCCTGGATGCGCTTCTGGTTTTCAGCGGCATCCTTGACCCGGCCCTGTTTGACCTGCTGGAGCAGTTCATCGAGGGAAACAGCCTGCGCTGCGTTTGCGGTGTTGCCCAGTCCAAATACGAGTCCGGCAATAACTGCTGCCTTGCAAATTCTTTTAATCATGATTATTCCTCCGAAGGAGCAGCAACGGGAACGATCAGCAGATCAGGTGCAACCTGCTTGCGGGCCACCCTCAATCCCTGGGTGACCTGGTTCTTGAATTCCGCAGGATCGAGTTCAACCCAATCCCCCGCATCGGCATCCCACGTGCCGGTATGAGCACCGCCGACAGATTGGTAAGCCAGGGCCACACGGCCGATTCTCAGGAAATCGACTTCCTGGGGGTTGCCGTTGATGGGAACGGTACCCTTGTAGGCTTCGATCGTGCGGCCATAGTCGTTTTCGATCTGGTACGCCTCGATCACGCGCCGGAATTTCTCGGCCGATGAGACGTCGGAACGCTCCATCATGCCGCGAAGCCTCTCCAGGCGTTCGGTTCGTTCTGCCAACAGGAATGGGGTATCGAGCTGGATGAACCTTTCCAATGCGTCCAGCATGCGTGTCATGAGGGGCACGATTTGGCGCTCGATCAAGGCCACGTTATCGATTGACTCCGCCAACGCGATCTTCTCAGTTTCCTGGTTGTTCACCTGGCGCTGCAGAAGACTGTTGTAAGTGACGAGCCCGTCAACGACCTTTGAGACCGTGTTGTACTCACTGAGCAGATCATCAGTCTGGTTGGCGATCTGTTCGACCCGCTGTTGTTCGGCGGCGCCTGAATCAGCTCGCTTTATGCCTTCCTGTGTGACCTGGTCTATGTTTGCCTGGGCAAAAACGGATGCGGAAAAACCTGCCAGGAGAACCGCAATCAGGACTGCGCTCGGCAAGAGCGTTTTATTCATTCGATTAATTAGCATACTGGATCTCGTTTTTTGAAAATTGGACAACGGTTGAAAAAAAACGTACTCCGGACGGAAGAGGGTATAACTTGCGGAATACAAGAGTCAATTGTTTATAACATGCATAAGGTGTCGTTACGCCACAACTAACACAAATTTTACGAAAATTTTAGGATTGCCGGTTGTATGGCGTGCAAACACCATTTCAATCCTCGGTTCGAACTGCTTGCTCAACCGTCTGCGCCGCCAGTAGCTCGTTGAAGTGCTGGTGACCCTCTGCAAACTGATTTCGCGCCCGCCCAAGGTACATCCGTACTTCGTCAACGTAGCCGTCGGTCGAGGCGGACCAGATGCGGTTGATGTATCTTTCCCCGGCTGCGAAATTGCTCATCACATCCGCGTAGTTCTGCATGCCGAATATATGGATCATGCTCTCCCTCGCTTCCGCGAAATTATTCAGATCGTCGCGAAACAGGCGGTCGATTTCAAAGCGGGCTTCGTAAACCGGCAGGCCTTCACCGCGTTCATCGAGTGCATTCAGGTTGGACAGAATGTTGTTCAGGCTTTTGCCCAGAACGTCAATATTCCCGGCCAGGCGGTCACCGGCCCGGCTTTCCTCGCGCTGGACTTTGCGGTAAATACCGAGTCCGACGGCGCCCAACACGAGGACGGGAATCATGTAACCCCAGTCGACCTGGCGAGGGTCCAGAACCGAGAGGAACGCACCGGTCAGGAAGGAAGCGATGACCATGATCAAACCAAGAGTTTTCATATCTTCACCGCGTTCAGAATCATGGAAGTAGCGAAACCGACACCCACCAGTGCCTCGCCGACGATAAAGCCTGCCATCACAGGAATGCCCGTGTTCTCGGAATAGGACTGGCCCAGCCTGTGATCACTCACTATCCTCAAAACGGTGCCGATACTGTAGGTGAGCACAATGTTGAAAGGCAGGTAGAAGCCCAGGCCAACCGTAATTCCCAAACCGGGCTGGAAAATGCTCAACAGGGCGCCCAGTCCGGCGCCCGCCAGGTATTTCTGGGCTGGGACGTCTCCGCCCGTAATGCCGTTTACCATGCTGGCCAGGGCCTGTCCCTGTGGCGCCGGTAACTTTTCACTGCCAAGAACATAAGCTTCATTCAGAACGAAGATCAGCAAGATGACGACAATGGGCCCCAGCCAGGCGCCGATAAACTGGCCGAGTTGCTGTTTGCGCGGCGTGGCGCCCACCAGGTAACCGGTTTTCAGATCCAGCATCAGGTCGGTGGCTTGCGACATGGCCACGCAGGCAGCGGCGCCAACCATGACAGCAGAAACAACCGCTGCCTTCGTATCACCCAGCCCACTCGAAATAAAGATCAATATCGTCACGGCGATCAGGGTCATGCCGGAGAGGGGAGACCAGTTGGTCCTGCCAATGGCTTCGGAAAGGATTACCCCTGCAATCCACACCCAAAGCGTTCCGACGGCAGCCATGGCCAGTCCGCGTCCGAGCCCCATTTTTTCCGTGGAAAGCACGGCCATGACGGCGAGCAACACAGCGGCCCCGCCAATCGCCACATAGAGCAGCTTGATGGGCATTTCATCACGTGACATCGCGGCTTCTGACTTGGCGGCACTCTGCATACTGCGCACGGCGCTGACGATCATCGGAAATGCCATCACGACTCCAGCTACCGCGCCGCCGATCAGCATACCGATCCCCACCGGGCGGAACAGCATAAGCCGTAACGCATCTGGCTCCGCGGTCACCCGACCACTGGCGGAATCGATAGGAAACAGGTCCAGGCCAGCCAGCATCGGCGCGAGGAACCAGTAACAGACGTAACCGCCAATGATGAAGGCCACGCCACCTTTGCCTGCGATATAACCCACGCCGATGGTCATCAAAGACAGGAACCAGACACCGTTCATATATCCCGGCATGCCGATCAGGCTGCCGAGATCAAAGTTTTCAACGCCGGTGGACTTGCTGACCGCGTGCAGGCCGCCGCTCAGCAATGCGCCGCCAATCAGCAACATGGCCTTGTGGATACCCGCACCCGGGGATTTCAGAATCGTGGCAACGGCAACGCCGCCCGGATAGGTGAGGCGTTCATAATCTATCATCTGCTTGCGCAGAGGGATGATGAATCCGATGCCCAGGAAGGCGCCCGCGATGGCGCCGAACGTGAGCAGAACCGGGTTGAAATCCGTTCCGTAGCCGAGAATGAAAATGGCGGGCACCGAAAACATCATGCCGCTGGAAGCACCATTGACGGCGCTGGCTACGGTCTGGGTGATGTTGTTCTCTATTATGCTGTTGCGGCGAAGGATTCCGCGCAGGATGCCAAAGCCAAGAATAGCCGCCAGTTCCGAGCCTTCAATCGAGAAACCGAGAATCAGCGCAGCATAACCAATGCTGACCGCAATGATCGTGCCGAGAAAATAGCCGACAAGGATGGCGGCCCAGGTCAGTTCCGGGTATGGACCGTGGCGGACAACGGCGGTTTGAGTGGTGGCGTTATTCATTGTTTTATGTGCCTTTATATATTTGCCGGATGTTTCAGCTGTGCGGTGGCCTCCTACAAGCCGTAAGCCCAGACCAGCACGGTCGTGAGTATTAGCCAGAGCCCGATGGACAAGGGTACCCCCACGCGCACGAAATCCCCAAACTTGTAACCACCGGCATTCATCAACAGGATGTTGGTCTGATAGGCCATCGGCGTCGCAAAACTCAGGTTGGCGCCGAACAGCACGGCCAGCACAAAAGGTTCCAGCGGCAGGCCCATGCGCTGGGCAATGCCAATGGCGATGGGAGTGCCGATCACGGCGGCCGCGTTATTGGAAACGACATTGGTCAGGACCCCCATCATCAACATCAGTCCGCCCAGCACAACAGCGGATGGAGCGCCGAACGTGACGTAAACGAACAGGCGGGCCAGGTAGTCGGCGCCGCCGGTTTTGAGCAACGCCGCCCCCATCGCGAGCGACGCGACAATGATCAGGATAACCTGGGTGCTCAGAGCGCTCATTGCGTCTTTCCAGTTCAGGCAGCGGGTCACGATCAAGGCCATGAATCCGAGAATAGCGCTGATCTCGATGGGCATGATGTTGAAAGCTGCCAGGATCACAACGACCAGCATGATCGCCAGGGCGATGGGGGCTTTCTTGGTGCTGGGCAATTGGATACTTCCGTCCAGTACGAGGAAATCCGCGGTTTCCTTCAAGTCACGCAGGTTTTCAATAGTGGACTGGACCAGCAATACGTCGCCAGAACGCAACTGGACTTCATCGAGGCCTGGCGACTTTCTTTCCTGCGAGCCCTCAAAGCGATTGAATGCCAACAGGCGCAAGCCATGACGTGAGCGCAGCCTGGCGTTACCGATTCGGACACCGTTCAGTCTCGAGGCAGGCGTGATGACGACTTCAGCAATCTGCTGTCCTTCCGCGCTCAGCGGGTGTTCGGCATCGACCGCCTGGTCACCGGAAAACAGGGTGCCGCCCAACAGTCGGGAAAACTCCCGCAGGTTGCTTTGGGTGTCGCTGGTGGTGAGCCGGTCGCCTGCCTTGAGCACCACGTCCGGCAGGGGATTGATAAACACGCCTTGGCCACGCTGCACGGTCTCCACCTTAAGACCCTCGCCTGCGCGCAATATGGCGTCGGCGAGCCTCCTGCCGATGACGGGACTGTTGTCGTTCAGCCTGATCTGGGCCGTGTACAGCCGCGATACCGTTCCGCTCATCGGCGGCTGCCGTTCAGGAATCATGCGCGGGGCGATCAGCCACAGGTATATGACCGCGAAAAATCCCGCGATGGCAGCAGGACCGAGGAAATCGAACATGTTGAAGGGGTCCATTCCCATGTCGGCCGCCACGTTCACAACCAGCAGGTTGGTGGAAGTGCCGATGGTGGTCGCCATGCCCCCCAGGATACTGGCAAATCCCATCGGAATGAGCGAACCGGAAGTCGATTCACCGGTTCGGACCGCGACGCCGATCAGGATGGGCAACATCAGTACCACGATCGGCGTGTTGTTGATGAATGCACTCAGGATGGCGGTTATCAGGATCGTCACCAGCAGGGAAATGGCGGGTCCTTTGCGCCAGAGCCTGGCCAGCAACCTGCCTACCGGCTCCAGCGCGCCTGTTCGAATCAGTCCCTGGCCCACGATCATCAGTCCGCAAACCGCGACCAGGGCCTTGTGGCCGAAACCGAGGAAAAAGTCACTGGCCTGCAAAGTGTGGCCATCGGCCGTGAACGGAAACAACGTGAATCCGACAGTCAGGGCAACCAGTACCAACAGGCTGGTGGTCTGCAGCGGGATGCTCTCGCGCGTGAACAGGATCAACGCGACGATGATGAGCGCCATGACCGCCAGTGCATGCGAATTTGGGAGCGCCATTTCCAGCATGTTAGAGCCTGCTCACACTATTCCAGTAGCTGTTCCAGTTCGTCCCGGGACCTGGCCGGCGGAAGACAGTGCAGCCCCCGGCACAACCATGCGGTCACGGGATCATCTGTTTGGTATTCCCGTAAAATCCCCGGCAGTGTTCCATCCGCCGGGCCGACCACGTAGCAGTCTACCTGATAGCGGCTCACGGCCCATTGTTTTAATTCAGATTGCTTTTGCGCGTCGGTGCCTGAAATGACGAGATGAGCCGGTGGCTGGACACTATCCCGCAACGCGGTAAGCAGGCTGGGGTGGGCCATCGGGCTCTCCCCGAGCGGCGCCATCGCCCTCGCCATGCAGCGATCAGCGGCCTCTGTATAGCGCAGGTCACCTATCAGCCGGCCGAGCCGGTTCAGTGCGACAATGGCAATGGCATTTCCGGATGGTGTTGCGTCGTCCTGGAAAATCATGCTGCGCGTGATCGGAACATCGACGATGGCGTCACTGAAGAAGAAGCCGCCGCGATCTTTGTCTTCGAACCGCTTGAGCAAGGCGTCGGCCACGCGGATCGCAAAATGCAGCCGTTCCCTGTTCCAGCGGGCCTGGAGAAAGCAGGTCAGCGCATCCAGCAGCCATGCATAATCATCAAGGTAGGCTTCGAGACGCGCTTCTCCTTCATTGTGCACGGCGAGCAGCCCGTCTCCGGTCCAGAGTTCCTGTTGAATGAACGCGAAAATTTCCTGCGCGCGGTCCAGCCAGTCATCCCGTTGCAACGCCTGCCCGGCGCGCACCAATCCTCCGGCGAGAAGCGCATTCCATGAAGTCAGTTGTTTCTTGTCGAGCGTCGGATGGACCCGGCCTGAACGCAGCAACTGCAGCGCTTTGCGGGCGTCCTCGAGCATGGATGCGACCGTTTGCTCCGGTTCATTGAATTCTTCCGCCAGCCTGTCGTCCGTGACCCGGCGCTGGAGATGCCAGGACTGTCCTTCGAAGTTGGACGGCTGGTCCATTCCATAAGCTCTCTTGAATAACTGGAGTGATTTTCCGGCCAGTACGGAATCAACCTGTTCCCGGGTCCAGACATGAAATCCACCTTCCTCGCCGCCGGCGTCAGCGTCGATGCTCGCCGCATAGCCGCCAGACGGCTGCTGCATATCCGATTCCAGCCAAACGGCGATACCTTCAGCCGCTGTTTTCATGACCTTATTGTTCCAGCGCCGGGCTCCTTCCGCGTAAAGTGGCAGCAGCTGGGCGTTGTCATACAACATTTTCTCGAAATGCGGGATGGTCCAGCTATCGTCCACGCAATAGCGAAAAAAGCCACCGTCGAGGTGGTCGCGCAAACCGCTCAGGGCCATCCGCTCGAGTGTCAGTTCCAGACTCTCATGCAGGCTTTTTCCTTCTTCTGCTTCCCCGATCCTGGCGATGGCGTCGAGCAATGGCGCCTGCGGAAACTTGGGCGCACCGCCGAACCCGCCATTGACCACGTCGTGCCGAGTGTAAATTTGCTGCGCGGCCTGTTGCAGGAGCTGTTGCGCCGAATCCAGGTCCGGCTCTCTGGAGTTATCAGACGTGGGGCTTTGAATCGACGTCAAAGCAGCGCGCAGCTTTTCATTCTGGCTATGCACTTCATCACGGTTTTGCCGGTACCACTGCTGCAATGCCTGCAGCACCTCCCTGAAGGCCGGCATACCGTAACGGCGTTCCCGCGGAAAATAGGTGCCCGCAAAAAAAGGAATATGGTCCACCGGGTCCAGAAAAACGGTCAGAGGCCACCCGCCGCCGCGCCCCGTCAGTAACTGGTGGGCGAGTTGGTAAATACGGTCCAGGTCGGGCCGCTCTTCGCGGTCGACTTTTATATTGACGTAATACCGGTTCATCAACTCGGCTGAATCATCGTCTTCGAAGGATTCGTGCGCCATGACATGGCACCAGTGGCAGGCGCTGTAGCCAATGGACAGGAGAATGGGAAGATCCCGTTCGCGGGCTTCATTCAGCGCCTGTTCATCCCAGGGTTGCCAGGCCACCGGGTTTTCAGCGTGTTGCCGAAGATAAAGGCTGGATTCGTTGCCAAGTCTATTCATCTGGCATATGCTGCCACAGCCGGTCCGGAAAATGGATTTTTACCGCGTAGTGAGCAGTTCCAGCTATCCCTTCATTGCCTTCGATCCCGTCGCATTCTCTCTGGGGCCTCTGGATATGCACTGGTATGGAATCATGTATTTACTGGCCTTCCTTGTCTTTTGGGCCGGCGGTAACTGGCTTGCCCGGAATCGTGATTGGTGGGGCTGGTCCTCCCAGGAAGTCGGGGATTTCCTCTTCTACGGCATGATTGGGGTAGTCGTTGGTGGAAGGCTGGGTTACGTCTTTTTCTATGGTCTGGAGAGTTTGCTCCAGGATCCCCTGTTCCTGTTTAAGATTACGCAGGGCGGTATGTCCTTTCACGGTGGAATGATCGGCGTCATCGTGGCCATGTGGTGGTTCGGCAGACGTACCGGGCGCACATTGTGGCAAGTCGCCGATTTCGTCGCACCGCTTGCTCCGATTGGTCTCGGCCTCGGCCGGATTGGAAACTTTATCGGCGGTGAGTTGTGGGGCCGGCTCACTGACGCGCCCTGGGCCATGATTTTTGCGAACGCGATCCAACCTGGCGGCTGGCAGTCAACCGAACTGAGGGCAGCCTGGGAGACGGGGGCACTGGACCACCTGGCAAGGCATCCGAGCCAGCTTTACCAGGCGCTGGGTGAGGGTTTGGCTCTGTTTCTTATCCTGGCGATTTACTCAGCGCGGCCCCGTCCCACAGCCGCTGTTTCCGGCCTGTTCCTGCTTGGCTACGGATGCTTCCGCTTTATGGCAGAATTCTTCCGCGAACCGGACAGCCACATCGGATTTGTAGGCGGCGAATGGCTGACCATGGGGATGGTGCTGTCCGTACCGATGGCAGCGGCCGGGATCATCATCATGTTCATCGCTTATCGAAGCAGGGAAAAATAATGCGCGCGTATCTCGATCTGCTGCAGCGAATCCTCGATCAGGGCGTCCGCAAGTCCGACCGGACCGGTACGGGTACCATCAGCCTGTTCGGTCACCAGATGCGGTTTGATCTGTCTGAAGGATTTCCGGCAGTCACCACCAAGAAGCTGCATTTCAAATCGATCATCCACGAGTTGCTATGGTTCCTTGCCGGCGACACGAATATCGCTTACCTGAATGAAAACGGAGTATCCATTTGGGATGAATGGGCTACGGACGAGGGTGAACTGGGCCCCGTTTACGGCGCACAGTGGCGTAACTGGGTGGCGCCGGATGGCCGCCGGATCGACCAGATTGCACAATTGCTGGATGATCTTCGCAGCCGCCCCGATTCACGCAGGCATATCGTTTCTGCCTGGAATCCGGCCCTTTTGCCCGATGAATCGCGCAGCCCAAGGGCAAACGCAGCGGCGGGTTTGCAGGCATTACCGCCGTGTCACACGATGTTCCAGTTCCATGTCGCTGACGGGAAACTCAGACGGGAAACTCAGCTGCCAGATGTATCAGCGAAGCGCGGATGTATTTCTCGGCGTACCGTTCAACATCGCGTCTTACGCACTGCTCACGATGATGATTTCGCAGGTCGTGGGCCTCGAGCCCGGCGATTTCGTTCACACCTTCGGTGATGTGCACATCTACATGAATCACCTGGAGCAGGTGCATACACAGCTGGGGCGCGAGCCATTTCCAATGCCGCAAATGAAGATCAATCCGGAGAGAAAAGACTTGTTCAGCTTCCGCTATGAAGATTTTGAGCTGGCCAATTATCAGTGCCATCCGGCTATCCGGGCGCCCATTGCCGTCTGAAGCGGATCGTCTGGTGCTCAGCGGAAAATCCATCACGATCATAGCGGCGATGGCTCGCAACCGCGCGATCGGACTGGATGGCGACATGCCCTGGCACCTGCCCGGAGAGCTGATGCATTTCAAAGCTGCGACTATGGGTAAACCCATCGTGATGGGCCGCAAGACCTGGCTTTCGATTGGCCGCGCCTTGCCTGGGCGGCAGAACCTGGTGGTAACCCGCAACCGGTCACTGGAGGCCCAGGGTTGTGACCTGGCCGATTCACTGGAAAATGCGATTGAAAAGGCGCGGGGAACAGAAGTCATGGTCATCGGCGGCGGTCAGCTGTATACACAGGCTTTGCCTCTTGCTGATCGCATGATTCTGACGCGGGTGGACTGCATGCCGAAGGCGGATACCTGGTTTCCTGAATGGGATGAGGACGACTGGCGGCAACTCAGTGCCCGTCATGAATCAGCCGATGCAAACAACCCTTATGACTACCAGGTGCTTGAACTGGTCAGACGAAAGGCCTTCGATGAAACTTACCCGGCACCTGGAACAGTTGGCGATCCTCCAGCCTGAGTGCGCTCAGTCTTCCGCCCCACACACAGCCCGAGTCCATACAGACCAGCTTTTTCTTCAGAACAAGCCCGAGCGCGGCCCAGTGACCGAACGCAACGGTCACGTTACGGGTCTGGCGATGCTTGTGCTTGAACCAGGGTTTATAAGAGTAAGGCTGTGATCCGGGCGGGCCACTGACGCTGGAAACGATCTTCCCGTTACTGTCGCAGAAACGAAGGCGTGTCAGGATATTACAGATCAGGCGCCGTCTTTTCCAGCCGGTGCGATTGTCATTCCAGCGCCGAACCCAGTTCTTGCTCATCTTCGAGAAAAATTTTCCGCTGTTCCCGGATTGCAGCGCCGTTTCCACCTCCCCTGCACAGGACAAAGTCTGCTCGAGCGTCCATTGTGGGATTACGCCGGCATGCACCATCAGGACATTGTGATCAGCGGACCAAAACGCCAACGGCTGTTGGCGGAGCCAGTCCATCAGACGGGCCCGGTCGTGGGCGTGCAGGATCACGTCCATTTCCCGGCTGGCGGAGCCGCCATCCGGATACTTCCAGTCTTCTTTCAGAAGGTAAATGTCGTGGTTGCCAAGCGTCATGGTGAACCTGTCGCCAAGACTTTCCAGCAGGCGCAGAGTCTCCAGCGACTGCCCCCCTCTGTTCACCAGGTCCCCTGGGCACCAAAGCCGGTCACTTGCCGGGTCGAACTGTATTTTTTCCAGCAATCTTTGCAGGGCGTCGTAACAGCCCTGAATATCGCCGACGATGTAAGTAGCCATGGTAATTGTTCTTGTGGTTTAAAAGCCCTGCATCAAAGATTGAATGTTACGAAATTCCATTGCCTTTGTCGTGATTCGAGATCAAGTTGGACAGACTGGCAAACTGGGCGAGACTGAGTGACTCGGGTCTGAGCCGCGGATCGACCCCCACGGACTCGATCCCGTCAGTGTCCAGCAGGCTGCGCAGGGAATTGCGCAGTGTTTTGCGCCTCATCGAAAAAGCCAAACTGACGAGATGTTCGAAAGCAGAAAAATTCAAAATGTCCACCGGGGGCTTGGAATGCGGTATCAGCCGGACGAAAGATGACTGCACGCTTGGGGCGGGGGTGAATGCGTCGGGAGGCACATTGAACAAGGGCATGACGGCACAGTAATACTGGCACATCACGGACAATCTCCCCCACGCCTTGCTGCCCGGACTCGCCGCCATCCGCTTGACGACTTCTTGCTGCAGCATGAAGTGCATGTCGATGATCAGCCGGTTCCACTGCAGCACATGAAACAGCAAGGGCGTTGAAATATTGTAGGGCAGGTTGCCAACCAGGCGAAAAGGCCGGCCGCCAGTGATGTCGGTCAGGTCCATATTCAGCGCATCCCCGGTGTGGACTTCGACGTTGTCCTGTCCGTGAAACCTGGCCTCCAGACGGGCACCCAGGTCGCGATCGATCTCCAGCAAATGCAGCTCCGCGCCGGATTCCGCCAGCGGTGCCGTCAGGGCAGCCTGGCCCGGTCCGATTTCCAGGATCACTTGGCCGGGTTTCGGCGCGATCACGTCGGCAATCTGCTGAACGACCAGGGAATCCGTCAGGAAATTCTGACCAAATCGTTTACGGGCGCGATGATGCATCAGCGCTTGCTTAATGGCGATCCAGCCATTTCCCGCACGGCCATTTCCCGGGCAACGAGAGCCGCCTGGTACAGGCTGCCGGTGTCAGCCACACCCCGCCCCGCGATATCCAGGGCGGTTCCGTGGTCGACCGAAGTGCGAATGAAGGGAAGCCCCAGCGTTATGTTGACAGATTGGCCAAATCCCATGTGTTTTAACACCGGCAGGCCCTGGTCATGGTACATCGCAACCACGGCGTCGCAAGTGGCGAGGCGTGCCGGATTGAACGCGGTATCCGCCGGCACGGGACCATCGAGATCCATACCCTCGGACCGCAGTCGTTCAATGACCGGCGTAATGATTTCCTGTTCCTCACTGCCGAGATGGCCACCCTCACCGGCATGGGGGTTCAGGCCCAGAATCTGAAGCCGCGGCCGCTCGATTCCGAATCTCCGCCTGAGTTCATTCGCGGTAATGCGGATCACGGTTTCCAGCTTTTCGCCGTCGATTGCATCAGCAACATTGCGCAGAGGGAGGTGTGTGGTGACCAGCGTCACCCGCAGACCGGGTGCGGCCAGCATCATGACCACCTGGCGCGTGTTGCTCAATTCCGCCAGGAACTCGGTATGTCCGCTGAACCGGTGACCGCCTTCGTTGATGACTCCCTTGTGAACCGGCCCCGTCACCATTGCCGCGGCATGACCATCCTGGATCAGTCCGAAAGCCTGGCACAATGTGTCGAGTACATAGCCCGCGTTATCGGGATTCAGATGTCCGGCGACGGCTGGCGCGCGCAGCCTGACCGGCAGGCAAGCCAGGTCACTGCCCGTAATTTCCCGTCCTTCCTGCCAGGCCGTGATGCAAACATCCAGTCCCAATTCGTCGCTGGTTTGTCTCAACAGGTCGGGGTCTGCGACGGCGATGAGCCGGAAATCTGAATTTTCCTGATAAAACCTGAGCAGGATTTCAGGGCCGATCCCCGCAGGTTCTCCGGGAGTGACGGCCAATACCGGGGCGTCATTGGTCATGGGACAGGCTGTTCATGCGGCTTGGCCGGCCGGCGTTTATCCGGAACTGTTCTTGTGACCCGGCAGACGAATTTCCACGAAAGCTTCATCCCTGAACTGGCGCAGCACCTTGTCTATTTCAAGTTCGGCCTTTTGCATCATGATTTTTTCTCTCGCACCGGCACGAATGGCTTCCTCGGTCCGGTCCATCTCTCGTGTTCCGAGCAATTCAATGACATGCCATCCACCCTGGGTCTGAAAAGGTTCGCTGATTTGTCCTTGTTTCAGCGCGACCAGCGTCTGCTGAACCCGCTCGCCGTAGGCTTCGGGTGGAAACCAGCCCATGTCGCCACCGAGGTTTGCACTGGTCGGGTCGTCAGAATATTCCTTGGCCAGTTCGGTGAAATCCTCACCATCGTTCAACTTGTTTTTGATTTCGATTATCTGGTCCATGGCCAGGCGAGGCGTGACCAACTCGTTTACTTCGACCATGATGTGACGTGCATGGAATTCCTTGACCACGAATTGCCGTTGTTCCCGGAAATCATTGACTTTGAGCATGTGGAATCCAGCCGGGCTGCGGATGGGTTGAGTAAATTCGCCTGGCTTCAGATCCCGAACGGCATCAGCGAAGAAAGCCGGCACGCTGTTCAGATCGCGCCATCCCACGAGGCCGCCTTCCAGCGCTTCCTGGCCGTCGGAGTAACTGATGGCGGCGGAAGCAAAATCGAGTCCGTTGACCAGGCGTTCGTGAATGTCGTCGGCCTTGGCCTGCGCTGCGCTGATCTGGCTCGGCGTCGACCCGTCGGGCAAGGCCACCATTATGTGAGATACATTGTATTCACCACCGCTTAGATCTTCCGATGCCAGCAGGATTTCGATCTCGGTATCCGTGATGGGGTCCATGCTGTTGACGATGCGCTGGCGCAGGCGTTCGGTCATCAGTTCCTCACCAATGTTACGGCGGAATTCTGCAAAATCTTCGCCGTCACCTTCGATCACCTGGCGCATCTGCTGCACCGAAATGTTGTTTTGCTGCGCCAGTGTAATAAGCGCCTGGTCGATATCGGCATCACTGATGCGGATGCCGGTCTGCAACGCCCGCTGGACCTGGAGTTCCCGGATGATCAGGCGCTCGAGCACCTGACCCTCCAACAGGTTCATGGGCGGCATGGATTCGCCTGAAGCACGTATTCTTTCGACAATTCCGTTCACAGCGAGGTCAAGCTCACTTCTCAGGATAACGTCTTCGTCGACCAGCGCCACTATGGAGTCGATAGGGACAGCCGTGCCGCCCGTTTGCGCAGGCGCTTTGGCAGGCGTCAGCAGGCCGCCCGCCAGGATGACGATCATGGCGGTCCTTGCTGACCAGGAACCACTGGGGTGTTTCATCAACGCTATCTCCGGAAATTTCTGAGCCAACTGATGGAACGCCGGTTGGCGGAAAAGTTCACATTCTACCCCAGGCCTTAGTCCCGGAACAGGTCCCGGCGGCCGGTTCCAAGACTGGCCAGGCCCTTTAGGTTCAGTTCGATGTAGATTGCGTCGCGGTAATCCCCGTCACGGTTCTTCAGGTAACGCCGCAAAACCGTGCGTAATGCCCAGCAACAGCTCTCGTATTCCACTCCGCCCTGAATTTCGAGCAAGTCGTCATCCGCGAAGGAGTAATTCACCCGTGATAACACGCGCCAGCGTTCATTGATCGGCCAGAAGATCCTGAAATCAAACTGATCGACCCGATCCTGGCGGTAGCGGTATTCGAAGCGCACGCGCTCTCCTTTCAGGCCACGGTACCGGAAACCCAGCGAACCCAAGTCCAGGCGGCTCCTCTCCCAGTTCCACTGCAGACCGGCCACCGCGCTGAAGCGTGAGGAAAGCCACCAATCGAATTCAGCCAGGAAAGGCGAATAGTCATCATCCATGGCTAACTCGTCGTCGAGCTGAACTTCCTGCGGCTCAAAATAGAAAATCTGTCCCAGGCTCAGGCTCCACAGCGCCCGCCCGCTCAGCGCATCCAACTTCTCTGTCGTAACCGCGAGCGACAACTGGTTGGCGTCACCCTGGCGGTCGGCTCCGGCGAAGCGGTTGATATTGAAGAGCTGACTGAAACCGAAAGTGAATTCACCGGTATCGAAGACGGGTAGATCGTCCTGTTGCTCAAAGGGTACATACAGGTAAAACAATCTCGGCTTGAGGGTCTGGAGGCCGCCATCTGCCGTGACCCGGTCAAAAATCAGGCCGGCATCCAGGCTCGCAACCGTGGTTCCCCGGGACGGTGACTCATCGCCGGGGAGTCCGTTGCGATCGAGTTCATATCCCGTATAGCGGTAGCCAATGCTGGGCTTGATGAATCCCCAACTGTTGTGCTGATACCAGTACAGCCTTGGATAAAAATCCAGCCTCGATCCGGTGGTTCCCAGGTCGCGATCGAAATAGACCAATTCTGAATCGAGCCCGAGAGAAAAACCGCTGGTACCGAGGGGACGATCCAGCCAGAAACCGATCCTGGGTACGCGCCGATAGGGTTCATTTTGCCCCTGGACAGACTCGTCGATTACCTGGAAATCATCCGCCATCAGCTCAAACGTCCAGTAGCGGCCGACACCATTGAGGGTCGCGCTGCTGCGCAAAAACTGGCGTGATGTCTGGCCCAGACTGGTGCCGAAATCCTGGAAATACTGGTCGTCGCTGACGCGCTCCACAATAAGCGCTGTATTCCAACGACGCTTTGGGGCCGCAAAATGGCGAAACTGGTAATGATAGCGGTCATCATCGGTTTTCTCGTCGTTCGGCATATAGTCGAAGTCGAAAATGCCGTTGGTTTTCCGGGTCAGGAAGCGGTACTCGGCGGAGAGCATGAATCCCCGGCGCGTGAGGTAGCGGGGTTCGATGGTGGCGTCCATACTGGGCCGGATATTCCAGTACCAGGGAGCGCCGACCACCAGGCCGTTATCGCTGTTGTGGCCGAGGTTTGGGTATAGAAAACCGCTTTTGCGGCGGTCGTCGATCGGAAACGTGAAATAGGGCGTGTACAGAATGGGGATGCCCTTAAAGGTCAGTTTTGCGCCCCGGGCCGTGCCCATGCCTTCTTCATGATGAAGTTCCAGCTTGCGGGCGAAGAGCTCCCAGTCCGGTTTTTCACCCGGGCAGGTGGTGTAATCGAGTTTGTGCAGTTGGGAGGTATGTCCGCCAATCAATTCGATGCGCTCAGCGCTCCCGTTGGCGCTCGAACCGGTCAGGCCGTAGTCGATCAGGGAAAAGACACCGGACTCCCCGGAAGCTCGGACGGTACT
>CAMYKC010000068.1 GCA_947258865.1 uncultured Lysobacterales bacterium | reverse complement strand
CCAAAACCATTTTTTGAGTGCCAACCAAGTATCCAGGATTGTAAACATAGGTATAGAGGACAACATAAATGTCTGTCACACCAACTTTGACATGTATTTCATCGGTATATGAAGCTCTGAATTTGGCAGTTTGGAAATTGTTTCTGTTTCACTAATATCTTCATAGTAATAGTCAAGCAGCCAATCATAATCAGATTTCGAGACGTGCTGTGGAATCAGGTAACTATCTCTCATAGAGGTTTTTAATCCATCAAATACTCCAGGCTTAGCTTTTGAGAACAAATTATCCAGTCTCTTTAATGCAGCTTCTAAATATCTGTACCGCACCAGTTGATGCCCTACCATGTACCTTTTTTCGGTATCGATCCTGGCTGTAATGTCTATTTCAAGGAACTTGAATACAGATTGAAGCAGGCTGCTTGGTGATTTTCTAAGATCTTCAAACAAATAAATCGAGAATTGGTCTATTGAAAAAAACTGCAAATATCTCTTTAGATGCCTTGCGTAATAACCTTTTTCTATGTAGTTCAAATAAGGAACTACATTTCTGCATGATCGTCGTTCCCAGGCCTCAAGTGCGTTTCGAAACTTATTTATAGTTTCAAATCGCTGCTGAAAGTTATGTTTCCAGTCTGAATATGCTCTCTCAACAGGATTACGCAGGATCACAATGAATTTCGCATCAGGAATATAACGTTTGATGCTTCAAATGCAAAAAATTTTGGTTCTTTATGAGCGCTCATGAACACTTGGGGATGTTGTGACAGATACATGTAAAGAGAAGTCGTACCTGCTTTGGGTGCACCCAGGATTAAAAAGTTTGGAAGCACATCAATCACGCCAAACTGCAACGAGTTGAACGGGTGCAAAACCAGGGTAGTGATCAACTACATTGATAACGGCAGCTGAGAGTAGTGATCCGAATACTCTGCCAATCGTATAATCCGAACGTACCTCCGCAATATATACGTTGATATGGAATCGGCCTGACTTGAGCGGAAGATTGTCGATGGTAGCACTTATCTTTTTTTCCGACCCGTTGGCACGATTGTTCATAAATGCTGGATGGGATCTTAAAGAATATATTTGAATCGCTGGGTTCATATCTCCATCGGAAATCCCTATGTTGATACAGAAGTCGTTAACCGTTGTGTCAAGGGAAAAAGACAGTTCAATATCTACTCCTTCTCCACTCTTCATTGTGATTTCCTGAGACCAGTTTTCTTTGTCTTTGTTGCTTATTCGGAGCTTGCAGTCTTTAAGTAATCCGTCAGGAGAAGAAAGACTCGAATCGACGGTGAGAAAATCCAGATATTTCAAAATCGCCTGGGGTGTCTGCCCCTCGAAGGCATTTACTCCATCTTTGAGGCAGATGGACCGATTGCATACTCTTGCAACGGCTGGCATTGAGTGAGAAACCAGAATGACACTCGAATGATTTGTGATTTTCGAAATAGAATTGATACATTTTGATCTGAAAGCTGCGTCTCCCACTGCCAATACTTCATCAATCAATAACACGTCTGGTTCCATTTGTGCAGCTATCGCAAATCCCAACCGAACTTTCATTCCGGAACTGAAATTCTGTACTGGTGTATCAAGGAAATCTCCTATTTCTGCAAAGTCGACAATTTCGTTGAACGTTCTATCGATTTCCTGTTTTGTAAATCCCAATACTGATCCGTTTACATATATGTTTTCGCGAGCGGTCAATATTGGATTGAATCCGGCACCCAGCTCGATCAGAGCGCCGGTTCTGCCGCGCATTCTAATCGTGCCGATGTCTGGCTTCATCAAGCCATTTAGCATCTTCAGCAACGTGCTTTTGCCTGCGCCATTTGGTCCGATCAATCCCAGGCATTCCCCTCGGCGAAGTTCGAACGAGACATCATCCACCGCCCAAAATTCGTTTTTTCGCAATTCTCCGTGACCACCTTCACGGCCGAACAACTCGCTTCCCACGTCTTTAACCCCGTACCACAACGAACGCTTGAGCGAGCGGCAAAACTTTTTCGAAACCCCATCAACTTTGACCAGGACGTCATCACTCATGTTTTGTACCTAGGCGCTCATACGTGATATTAGATGCGGCATTGCTATGCGATAAAGAATCCAGCCCGCGAACAGAAAAATTAAGGTCAGCACACAAACCCAGAAAAAACCATCCAGATGGCCAGTCTGCCCCAAGACCAGCCAGTCACGAGTTGCCTGTAGCAGCGGGGTCACGGGATTGAGCGTTACCAGTGTTTCAGCCCAGGATGCCTGCGGAACCGGATAAACAATTGGCGTCAGGAAAAACAGCGCCTGGGTTCCGAATCCCAAGCCACGCCCTATATCCTGGTACAGCATGCCCAGGGGGGTAAGCAGCAGGCCGATCGTGATGCCAAGTGCAATCAGCGCCAGCACACCGATCAGCGCCAACAGCACCCCAGCCTGAAATGGAACTTCAAACCACCAATATACCGGGATCAATATGAATACCCGGATTGTAAAACTGAACAAGACTTGCCCAATACCAGTTAGGATCAGCGCTTCCCGAGGGAAGTTGATCTTGGAAAGCATAGCCTTGGATTCATTGACCATCTGCAGTGGCGCATTCAAGGCCTCGACAAAAGTCTGCCACAAGACCGTGCCCGTCAATACGAAGACGGGATACGGCATGCCGGTGTCGGCGACGGTGAACACCTTCTGCGACTGCAGGAATACCCAGATAGCGGTGGTGAAAAGTGGTGGCAGAAATGCCCAGGCGTAACCCAGTAATGATTGCCGGTATTGTGCACTGATGTTGCGAACCATCAAACGCCAGGCCAGTTCGCGCGAATTCAACAAGTCGCTCAACATACTGCGCAACAGCCGACCGAAGCTAAGTAGCTCCGAATCAGGAGAATAGACGGTTTCTTTCAGGGGACGATCCATCGTTTTTCAGAAACTCCCGCTTCCCTGTTCAAATCAGCAAGGCCATTGCCACTGTTTGGTCGAAAAGTGTACCTGATTACAAGCTCGAACCTGAAACTTTTCATCGTGGTGCTAAACTCTACCCATGTGTGGAAAAGCCGCCGTCTCGCACCTTTCCTGGGCCGAAGTCTATGCCTACGCCTCCGCCCTGAAGGCGCCGTCTGAATTGCCGGAAGACCCCGAATCCCGAATCAACATCTCCCCCTCCCGGTTACGCCGCAAGTCCGAGCCGGATTCCATGGTCTGGGAAACCCTTCCGGTCATTTACCCTGGTGAGGATGCGGATACACCCGCAGAAGCCATCTGGCCCTTTATCCCGGCCTATTCCGAAGGCCGCCTGCCAACCAACAAGCAGGGCCGCCTGATATCAACCGCGAATGCCCGCCTTCGGGACGAACCTCGCCCCTTCGCCCCGACCTTCATGGGCTCCTGGGGTGCGGACTTTCGGGTACTGGTGCTGGTTTCCTGGTTCTACGAATTCGACAGCCGGGTTAAACCCCAGGTGCCTTACGCCGTTTTCCCGATGGACGCCCCGTTCTGGATGATGGCCGGTCTGGCCCGTCGGACCAGGTTGCCTGATGGATCGGGCCATCTGACGATGGCGATCATTACAGTGGATCCCAACGAGGTGCTGAAATCCGTAGGGCATCACAGAAGCCCTGCTCTCTTGAGAAATCCGGATGAAGCAGCCCAATGGCTTCATGGCGACAAAACCGAGGCGCTGGCCTTACTCCGGCCGCATGCAAACGACACCATGGGTGTGGAAGCGGTACCGATGGGAATCAAGATTCCGGGAAATCAGCAGGTCGATATGCCGGCTGATTTAAGACGCAGAAAATAAAAACCGGCGCCCGGTTAATGGCGCCGGTTTGTATCCTGTTGCGAGCTAGGCCTGCGTTGCGTGTTCTTTCGGATCGATTTTGACGCCTGGCGTCACATGTTTGTCTTCGATGTGCCCTTCCTGCTTGACCTGGGCTGTTCTTTCCCGCACGTGATGCCTGTCCCTGCGGCTGTAGCCGTCGTATTCAGGCTCACCCTTTGATACTGATTTCGGAATAAATTGATTGGTTCTGCTGACACCAGTCGTGGCGCGGTTCCGCCGGGACTGCCACAGTTCATTATTGTGGGAAAGCAGATTGTCTCTTGGTGTTTCCAATTTCTCCACCCCTGATTTCTTCAATTGAGCGGTTTTTCGCTGACGCACCAAATCTGTTTCGGCTTGCGACTTCCGCATCGCCCAAAACACAACCAATGCACACACCACGATAAAGAAAATGAAATAAATCGTCGCCATCCTGATAGCCTCCAAGACTTCGAGACCTTAAGTGCGCTCCTGCGCAACACAAGTCCCTCATCTCGTCCGTCTTCGCTTATATCGCAGAGTACGGCGATAGAGACATACAAGTCCGTTTGATCCTTGTCCAGAACCCGGCTTTCATCCGCTGAGCCGGTGGTGTTTTGCCCCCTTTTGACTACTATAATATAGCACAATTCTGATCAAAAAATGATCATTCTAGCAACCAGACCCCCAGTCTTTATTTACGCCTTCCGTGACTACCAGCCCCATGGGGATTTCAATTCTCTACGTGGCTCGAACGCTATTCTCCGATTCCGACCCCCAAGCGCTGCGGATGGTTGGGACTGCGCATGCAATTTGGCTTCGATCTTGTCCACCCTTCCGCTGGGAAAATTATCCATCTGGTCATGCGGCGCCGACGGATCACGCAACAGCAGCGGTTTGACTTTCCGGTATTTGATCTCCGGCATGGTGCTGGCACGCCCATAGCGGTCTTCCAGGAGCGCGCGAATCGAAGCGTTTTTTCTGAGCACGTACTCGTTGTCTTCGACCGTTTGCCTCTCACTGACCAGGCGGTCGACCCAGCGATGCAGTGTTTCGGACACACCGTGGACTTCCGATGCGACAATTGCAGACCGAGTCTTGGAAGGATGTAAGTCACCGCAGCCAGGCCATCCCCAAGGCGTGGGAACGTTTGACAGTTCCCGCTTGAGGATTTGTTCATGCTCGGGCAATGTCTGTGAATCCTCGGCGGACCTTAATCTGGCGTTCCTGATCCTGCGCTGTCGCGCCCTTTCGGCCAGCACGGCCTGGTCGGCCGCCAAGCGGGCCCGGCCGGATTGCATGATTAACAGGATGCCTAAAAGCAGAACGGCAAGAATGCCCATTACGTAATAAACGTATTCCATTCTGAAAGTCTCTCCTCTTTCTTATTCAGCGGCTGCATTTTCGAACCACAGTCCGCTGTTTCTCTCAGAGTCGGGGCGTCATTTCCCCGATCCTGGTAGATCGACTTTCAAGTTCCCTTTGATCCCTGTCGCCCCGCCGGGATCACTTTTGGCACCCGGCGTTATGCCACTTCCTTCTGCAATCAAATACCAATCACTTAATACCAATACAATTGCAGGCGGCAGAAGTTGGAAAATTTTCGAATATATGTATTACAGTCGTGAAAAACTGTAAGCCCTTTAAACTAAATATAGCACTTATTAACAAAATGTAAACGAGTCCCCGGTGACCTAGTAAATCTAATAACTTTCATATGTATCTGTTTCTTATATTTTATGTATTTTTGTTTCTGGTTTGTCCGCAAATTGAAGCCAGCGACGGCCCGTCCGTGAGCAGTCGCTATATTTCATACGCCATCCAGGGAGATTTAAGGCCTGCCCTCGACCTGTTTGCACAGCCGAATTTCCAGAATGATGACGCCAGCGCCCTGGAACTGGCCAGCCAGTTTCAGTCCCGGTTTATAGAACAAAGCGAACCTAAGCCCATAAGCTCCGGCAACCGGATCATCGACAGCATCGCTGCCGTGTACCGGGAGTACTGGCGACGCGCCCTGATGGGTGAGCTCTCGAGGGTGGAAAGCCTGGTTTGGCTTGAGGCATCCCTCGAAAAAGCAATGCAAAATGAGGAGACCACAAATGTTGCCAATTCTGACGAACCGGGAACAGGTAAGCGAGACTCCTTAGGCGTGTTCGAGCGTCTCGGTGACGAGATTCGAAAACAGGGGTTTCACCACCTGGAAAGCCCTGCATCACCGCTGCGTGACCTGTACATATGGAAAACGCAGGAGACCGCATCCTACACAGTGAAATTGACGGATCAGACCCGAAAGGTCGATGTCGTATTCATGTCGGGCATCTACAGCACGGGCTGGAAGCATTACGCGACTCTGGGGCTCGCCGCAACGTCCGGCTGGATCGAAGACAGCAAACTGTATTGCGTCGGGTGGGTCTATGATCTCCTCTCCGAAAATTTTGAAATTTCCTATTTGAAACATGAGAGCCGTCATTTGGCCGATCTTGAACGATTTCCCACGCTGAGCTCAGAGGAGCTCGAGTATCGGGCCAAGCTGACAGAGCTGGCGTTTGCCGAGCGTTCCATGTCTCGGCTGCTCGACGATTTCACAAGCAAGAGCGCGCTGAATCCTTCGTCGCCCCATGCTCACGCAAATTACCGTGTGACCAGGAATATCTACGAACAGGTTTACGGCAAGACGTTTCCCGGTGAGGCGGAGCCCTGGTTGCTGGTCGACGCCGGCAGGGTGAACGAAGCCGCGAGGGAATTGTTGGTGAGGAACACCATGAAACTCGGCGAATTACAGCAAAATTAAGCAGAAGCTCTATACTTAGATATGCGGTATCTACCGCTATTTCATCGCCAGATTATTCTTAAAACTTCACACAATCGGCATTGAAAAAATGAATAGCCTACCGATCCAATAGCGGTCATGGCCGCGTTCGCTTATGCAAACAAATTGGCCAATTGAGGGAGGTTCATTATGTTTTTGAAAGCTCTGTTAATCGCCGGATTAATCATGCTTTCCGGTGACCTGTATGCAAAAAAAGTGGGCGGCAAGACTGTTCCGATTCACGGCGTATTCCATGGATACCTGCTGGGCTTCAATGAAGACCCACAGTTTATTGCAGACCGATGTAACCCGCCCGAAGGCAAATTTGCGTGGGCGGTGACTTCCTTCGCGGGGTCGGGCACGGTATCGCATTTGGGCGAAGTCCAGGTCTCTGCAGAGCACTGTTCGTATGGAACGGTAGCCACTGGTCCGGATGGAACCTACGGTGATGGTGAAATAATGACGATCGCCGATAACGGCGACGTCCTGATGGCAACCTATACCAATGGGATATCGCTCTCTGGCCCACCTGTCATCGGCTTTATGGACTTCTTCACATTCGTCGATGGGGGAACGGGCCGCTTCACCTTTGCGTCCGGTGGTGGCATGGAGATGGGGGAGGTGGATTTTGGCGACTATTCCTTCACGATGCAAATGATGGGTTCCATCTCTTACAAGAGGAAGTGAAACCATCAAGCGGAATCTTCTACCTTTCAAAGGGCCGCCGCTCTGGCGGCCCTATTCTATTAAACAGCCTCGGCGCGAACCGGGGCCAGGTGCAAGGGGCGACACCGTAGGGAATCCGGTAGCGTCTATTGGCATTACCGCACTCACATTGCCGGAAGACGCCGTTGGATTGGCATCGGTGGATATCCCGAGTTTGGTCTGGGTGATGCGCGCGACGAAGCGCGTGAGTTGCGGCGAATGTCTCGTATGGCCTTATCGGCGCTTTCTTTCTTCTTGGTCATCATCGTTCCTCTTCGGAGTGACGATGAACCAAAGGTCTCTCTTATTCAAACCCCTTGGTTGGTCCGACTATCGCTGACGGGGCATAGTGACAGGAACAAATATAGCGTAGCGTCCAGCAACATCTACTGAGATTTTGCCGCCGTCCAGATGGTCGGCCTGGATGAACGGTGATTCAGTTTTCAACGTTTTTGGGGAAATCCCATCATTCGTCCCATACTCGACTGAAGTGTCCGTTAGAAAATCGGGCTATTTGGTGTCACGTTGGCTGACTTCGCACAGTACAATCAGTTGATATTCTGGAATCAATTGAGCGTTTTGATCTCAAAAAGATAAACACCAACATTTCTTTCAACAAGTTCTCCCCAATCCTCATAGCTCCACTGTTTATCAATAACAAAGCCGTTATCATTGATCAGTTTTTCGAGTCTATTGAAATTTTCGGGAAACGCATCACTGTACTCAAACCAGATACGTCCGTCTTTTTGCAGATACTTTCCTACGTCTCGAAAAAATCTTTCGGACACTCCAGTATCAAAGATGGCGTGGTCAAACGGCTTTTTCACTTCTCCTTCAGACCAGGGAGCAGCGAATATTATTGTATCGTAGGTGTCTTCGACCTTTTCAAATAAATTACTATGTAGTACTTTTGCTCGAGGCACTCTATCGGCTGCTGCTTTTACTGCCGCCGGATTGATATCAATGGCCGTCACCTCCATCGCACCTTTTTTGAATGCCATTTCGGCAAGCACGCCCGACCCTGTTCCCACATCAAGAACCTTCTTTCCTACTACAAGATGCCGATCATACTGATGCATCCTTTTCGCGGACGGAATCAGAACTTTTGGAGGTTTCTTGAATAATCTAAAAACTCGCCGAACATTCTTCTTCAGCATAGGAACAATATAAGATTGCATTTTTTGTCCACCTAACGAATTTGCAAGTTCACTCGGAAATTTGCACATTGTTTCCATACATCAGTTTCAACAGTACCAATGCCACTGGGCGCAACGGCGGTACCGACAGGGCAATAACCAGCAAAGGCTGGGTAACCCCCCCTTCAAATGTTATTTTCAGGTTTAATTTTATCGAAGCGAAGGAATTCTTCCACTTTAAACCGCCTGAGCACATTGATAATCACCTGCGGTCCGGCGGGTGTGTCATCCAGAAAACGGATGAAGGTCAGACCCGCGCGGATCAATTCATCGTCCACAGGTTTAAGCTGGATTTTTAGCAAAATGGGCGAACCGGGCATCAGCGGAATGCCCGGGCACCCGTTCTGTTGCCAGGATTGATGCATCTTGAGCAGAGTATCAACAGCATCTGGCGGGGCTTTGATCTGCCTCAGTGTTCCACAGATTCGCACTGGGTCCAGCGTTGCGCCACATTGAAGAATGTCACTGTATAGCACATGCGTAAAATCCGATTGCAGGTGTGCACTAAATGCCTGCTCCATTTTCCATCGGTAGAACCACGCCAGTGGATATCGGCCATAAGCCCATTGGGGGAATTCTCTGCACATGGGGTAACTAAAATCGTAACCATCCTGATCCGGGCCCAAATACCTTGAAATGTAGACCAGGCAAGCCATCAGGCACGAAACATGAAGCAGCAAATCGTCCACATTGCCCGGAATGTACCAAGTACGGCCAGCACGCCTGACTTTCAGTGCTGGGGAAGCGACTTCAAATCCGGCTTGCGATGGATGCAATACCCTGCGATCGAGATCGGCTCGAAAAAGTTCCCCCAAATAGGGCGCTTCGCACAGCAGCCGCACGCTGAGCGGGTTACGTACAGCCGCAACGACCAATTCAGGCCGCCACTGCCAAACAGAGACTGCGTCCTTGTTGGGATTCTCGTGCGACATGCCTAATAGGTAAGAATATAGGCAATATTCCCAGAAATCCAAAATAAAAGGGACACCATCACGTGCAGGAATTGACAAGCCCAGACCCCTGGCCCACTCATTCTGTAAAATTTCGGGTTGTTGATGCCGGGTATCTCATTTGCAAGATTGGCTTGACAATAAGGATCCCTTCCAAACATATGTCATGCAAAACCTTCGGACATGAATCTCTGAACCAACGACTAACAAAGACCGAGCCAGTGGCTCAAGTCCCGGTCGATCAAGTCTTGCAACCCTTCGATGTCCGGTCTGAAGAACTCCAAAAGTTCCTGCTTGATCTCCTCGGGCATTGGAGGTTTCACTACACCGCTCTGCGTGAAAAAGGGAAAGGCCCAATCTCGGAGCGTTTGAGGAAGATAATTGCGAAGTCCGGACCGAATTGGGCGTGAGCGCGTCCATACAAAATGCGCCAGGGGGTTTCGAATCACGCCGGTCGGGTTGTGGCGAACTGACGTGTCAGGCACAAAGCTGGTGTCCACATCCAGCGTTGCGAGAATGTCCTGAACAACCGCCGTAGGGTCCTCTTTGAAGTCCTCGAACAGAAAAATACGTATCTGCTCACGATCGAAGAGCGCGTAATATCGCTTGAGCTGCCGACAGTAAAGCCCGGTTCTGCGGTATCCACCGAACTGCCAGTTCTCAGCCATGCGCGATGGCTCGCATTCAAGCGCTTCACGGAAGGTCGCAGCAGGCTCTCGCCCCGCAAGCCGAAATCCCATATAACTCGCGTAAGCCTGCTCAACCGGATGCCTGAGGATGGCGAAGAGCTTGGCGTCCGGAACGTCTCGATGAATGGCCGCTGGAGCCTTCTCGCTAGAGAGGTAAACTACTGAGGCCTCGCCGACCGCCTTTTCTGTGGTGACATCTTCGAACAGCGCCAGATACGCTTTTCTGGTCGTTGCACAAGTTTTCAACCAGCCTCTTGTGCCGTTGCCCTTGAGCTTATCGGCTACCCCCTCGAGGAAGTAGAAGCTGGGCTCCTTTTTCGGACTCATATAGACATCGGGATGATGCCTCAGGTAGTGGTACAGTGACGTGGTCCCCGAGCGTGGCGCTCCAATGATAAAGAAATTTGGCAGTGTCACTTTTCAGTACCTCTTTGTCACTGGAGTGCCCCGTGAATCGCCCCCGTTTTCCTAGACACCCACCAGCCGTTTGGTAAATCGTTCTTCATACTCTACCGGCGACAGTTGATCATTGAAACCGTGTCGCCTTTTGCAGTTGTAAAACATCTCGACATAATCAACCACATCACCCCTAGCATCATCCCGGGTTGAGTAGATGTGCCTTTTGATTCGTTCACGTTTCAGTAATTGAAAGAAGCTTTCAGCAACCGCATTGTCGTGACAGTTGCCGCGCCGGCTCATGCTGGCTTGCAGGTTGTTGTCTTTCAGGAACGTTTGCCATTCATGGCTGGTGTACTGACTGCCCTGGTCGGAATGAACCGTCACCACTGATTCGGGCTTTCTGCGCCAAACAGCCATCAGCAGCGCATTGAGAACCAGCTCCTTCTTGATCCTCGACTGCATCGACCACCCGATGACCCGGCGTGAGTACAGGTCGATCACAACCGCCAGGTACAACCAGCCTTCATGGGTTCTGATATGGGTAATGTCACTGACCCAAGTTTCATTGGGCCTTGCCGCTTCGAACTGCTGCTGTAGCCGGTTAGGGGCCAGTACGCTGATCGTGCCCGCTTTGGCTCGTGGCCGGCGGTAGCCCACTTGGGCGCGTAGACCAGCGGCTTTCATCAGCCGATAAACCCGGTTCTTGCTGCATGATTCACCCACTTCTCGCAAGTCGCAGAAAATCTTGCGGTAACCGTACACCCCACCACTTTCCAGCCAGAACTGCTTGATCAGGCCAGTGAGTCGTTCATTGGCCTTTGAGCGTGCGGATCGGGGTTGACGGCGCCAAGCGTAATAGCCGCTGGGATGAACTTCGAGCCGCCGACACAGCCATCGCACCGGCCAGGTCTTGGAGTGATCCCGGATAAACGTGTACTTCACTTGGGCTGATTGGCGAAGTACACCGCGGCCTTTTTTAGAATGTCGCGCTCCTCTGTGACTCGCCTGAGTTCCTTCTTCAAACGGCGAATCTCCTGCTCATTCTCGGTCTTGACCTGGTGTTCGGCAGCATCATGCGGTCTCCGCCACACTGTAGCCCCGATCAACAATCTGACGGACTGCTTCGATCTTGAATTCTTCGGTGTATCGTTTGTTGCTCATGTGCACCTCTCTAATAGCCATTTTGTATGGCTGAAAGGTGTCTAGTAAAGTGGGAGCGATTCAAGAAGTAGAATTGCTGTCACTTCAATTTGCCGAATTTTGATCCCAGATGAGAATGGAAACGAAAACCAAATGCTTTCATCTGGATATATAACCACGTGAAGCTAAATCACCACTCATAACCAAGCTTTAGGTTTAGCGTCGTGTCCGTGGTTTCGGCCTCGATCGCTGGTTCGCTGTCATAATCGATTTCGTACTCGACCGAAGCGACGAAACCCGCCAGCAATGGCATGCGAATACCGGTCCAGGCACGCCAGATGTACTTGTCGGAATCGTTCGCCGCTGCAAAGCCCATCTGGCGATGGTACAGCTGTAAACGCCGTTTCCAGATCATCTGGTCGTAATCGATGAACCAGGCGGGGCCCCAGAACTCTTCATCCGCCTGGTCGTAAAAATCATCATTCAGATAGTAGATGCCCAGTTCGGCCCGCAGGTTCAGCGGCTTGCTCTGGTAAAAGCGGTAACCCAGGCCCGGGCCGACCATGGTGCGCAATTTGAGGTCCGCGAATCGATCTTTCTTGAACATCACGGCGCCCGCGTAGTACCACTTGCCCTCGAACGTATGATCGAGGTTGGAGAACCAGGTCCAGTTGTCAGAGGAGCGAATACCGCGGGTCGTGTCGTATTCGAGCTCACCGTAACTCAGCAGGTGATTATCGCGCCAGCGGTAGTCCAGGTTGAAATCCAGGTCGAGTTCTGTCTTCTCCGAGTTCCCCGACTCGTTCTCCCAAGAAAGATTGACACGCCCCGTGAACTGGTGGCCCTGGCCGAGTTCCCAGGGGTCTGGCTCGATGACTTCGACCCGTGATACTGCGACGGTCACCGGTTCGGCATTCGGGTGCTCCTGGTACACGAACTGATCGTCCACTACTGAAACCACCCGAACTTCGAGCGTGCTGTCATCCTCGAACAGCACCGTCACGGGTTCATCGAGCATGACGGCTTCCACTTCGCTCAACTTGATTTCAACGGTACCCGCGAAGGTCGTTTCAATCCTCAGTGCTTCGGTCGTGCTACGAACCACTTCGCCTTTCAGCAGGCTGCCGCCGGCGATTCGCACTTCGTCCGCAGCGGCCATGCCCGGGCCGGCAAGTACCAGTAACGCCAGGCCGCCTTGCAGCGCAACAAGCGGCAGCCGGCAGATTCGGTGCAGGGTTTCATAAAGTTCCACAGCCCACCTCCGCGTCCGAACGCTTCCCGCGCGTCGGCTAATTCAAATCATCGTCAACGAGGTATCGCGTTCCCTGCAGAGTGGCCTGCAGCGCCAATCCGGTTTCCGTTATCTGGTAAAGTTTGACGCCGGGTGCAAGTTCAATCTCGTAATTCACCGCATCGCCCTGGTCGCCGGCAACCACGGCGGCGTCGGTCTGGGCCGTGGCTTGCCAGCCTTGCTCGAGAAACGCCTCGAACGCATCCTGAGTCTCGAAAACGAACACGGCGCGAAAATCCTTCACGCCATAGCCCACGCCCACACCGGCCGAGTACATCTTCATGAAGACGTCCTCGCCGCTGCGGTTGTCTTTGGCGACACCGAAGCCATTTGCCGTCGACAGCAGCAGCAAATTGATGCCTACATTGCTGAACACCGCGTAGCCAACGCTTTCCTCGATCCGGGATTTCGACTCAGGTGCCTCCCGGTAGAGCATGTCCAGGACTTCCGTCCGCATTTCGCGAATGTCGCGGCGCTCGTCCGCCGGCGAGCGGTCGTCTCTCAGCCAGCCAAACCCGGTGAGAAGGCTTAGTGACAGGACAACAACCATAAGTCGGCTCACCATCTTGAAGGGTCTCATGTTCTGCTCCTTTTCCTCTTAGCAACGGAATTTCAGCCCGATGTAAGGCCCGCTGAGCGTCAGGTCCCGAATCAGACTGTCTCTGTCAAATTCCCAGTCCAAGTAGGCATAACCCAGCGTGGCGTGGACCTTGCTGAAGCGGTAGTTGATGCCCGCCAGGGCCTGCCAGGTCCGGTCCGAGTCGCCGGCGCCAATGTCCGCGTAGTAGTGCAGGTACCAGCGCTCGTTCAGGTCGATGGCGCCGCGGCCACCCACGATAAAGTCCCAGTTGCTGCTGGAGTCGGAAACTCGCTCATCGAGAATCGGGTCGACACGCAGGCCCAGGTCCGTATCGGTCGAAAGGTAGCGCCCGCCTGCCAGGAGGCTGAAATTGCTTCGCCCACTCTCGTATACCTGGTACGCCCCACCGAAAGTCGAAATGAACTGCTTGAGATCGAGTTTCACATCGGCTTCCAGTCCGGGAAACTCTTCCAGGGGAATGCGGGCGTTCTCTCCCACATTGACAAAAATAAAATCGGCGAACAGGGTCCACCGGTTTTTCCGCGCCGCCAGGGTGCCCATGAATGCGAAATCCAGGCTGTCCAGGACATCGTGCAGCGGCACGTCGATATCTTCGCCAGTGGCGGCGCGGCCATCTGCACCGGCGCCCCATGCGAAAAGCTCCCCGGCAAAGATCCACTGTTCCTGATCCGCGGACTCCATTGCCCATGCCGCAGACAACGGCAATTGAAGCGCCAGGCAAAGCGCCAGCCCGGTCAGCCATTTGGTTTTAAAGCGTGTCATTGCAGGTCTCCACAAGTTCAAAGGTTGTTAGCGTCCGCGGCGAAGCATGGGCAGGCAGCGAAACTAGGGTGCTTCGAGTACCCAGCCCGGCGGCGTGTCGGCCCAGGAGTAACCCCGGCGTGCCAGGTCGAATCCCAGGTCGAACAATTGATTCATGTATGCCGTGTCAAAGGGCTCGGCCGGTTGTTCGGTGAATTCATCCGGAATATGGGCGAGGCGGTATCGGAGCCCGTCCCGCTGGGTCAGCATGTAAATCATGTAGAGGTCTCCGATGCCCTGTGTTCTGATCAGCGAAGAGATCGACCGGGTTGCTATCGGCGCCAGTTTCGGTTCCACGACATCACGGTAAGGTTTCAGGGAGGAATTGCGGATGACGTAGGTGTTCGGCGTACCCGGTACGTCCAGGAGCTCCAGCACGCGCCGCCAGTCCGTGGCGGCGGGGTAGACAAACACCTGGGTAGCCGTTCCGCCATCGATGTGCATTTCATCGTAGACGCGGCCGCCGGCCGACACCTCGATCCGGACCGGAGGCATGGCGCCCGGGACCGAAGCAGAGGCCAGCAGGACCTGATGCACCAGGGATTTGGCACCGGCCTCACCGCTGGCGGCGATGGCCCCGATGTCCCAGATCATCGGCCGCATGTAATCCACGTCCGTGGTGCCGATATAAAGCCCCCTGCCATGACTGTGTTCCCGGGCAATTGCCTCGATCACCCGGTCGTCGACATACCGTTCCAGCAGTTTTTTCAGCGGCGTGGTGTCAGCGGCGGCATCGGCCGTCAGCAGTGAGAAGACGGAGCGCATCTCGAAAATGTCGGATGTGCTGATGCCGGTGTAAACCGTTCGCAAGACATGGTCGTATTCCGGGCCGAGAAAGGCAAATGGCGCGATCAAGGCCCCGGTACTGATGCCGGTTACCATCTGGAACTCGGGACGCGAGCCGGCTTCGGTCCACCCGACCAGCAGGCCGGCACCGAAAGCACCGTTGGCACCGCCGCCGGAGATGGCCAGGTAGTTGTGTGGCTGTCCATATAACGCGGGAAAACCATCCTTGATCTCTTCCCGCGTCAGGGTGTTCATCTCCTGTTCCAGAAACGGCGAGATATCGTCCCCCCAGAAGCGCGCCTGCGGAATACCGGCGATCGCAGCGGCCTCGACCTGGTCTGCAGGCAAGGGATTTCGCGGCTGTATGGAAACACAAGCGGTTAACGGAACCAGCAGGACCAGGCTCAGGCAGAAAGACACCCCCGATCGTGCACCGTTTGCAACTGTTTCGAAGATCGTGGCAATCACTGTGGATATCCCGTCTTTTGACGGTATCCAGTTTGCCCCGCCGGGAATGGATGTACATCCCCACAGAGGGGGGGGAATTGGGGTGGTAACGTGTGGCTAAGGCGCTTCTTGAGCGTCTTCCCGCACCAGGCGTATATCCAGTGGCCGACGTGTGTCCAGGTGGACGTCGCGCTGCGGGAAAGCAATCATGATGCCCGCCTCCTCGTATTTGGAATTGATCGCGGCGTTAAGCTCGCTTTTGGTGGTAATACGATGCTCGAGCGAAGGCAGGTAGGCCCTCAGGCCGAGTTGTAAGGAGTTATCGCCGAATCCTTCAAATATGATGAACGGTGCAGGATCGTCGAGGACTTCCGGGTGTTCACGGGCGGCTTCCTCGGCCAGCTTCATCGCCAGCATCACGTCGCTGCCGTAGGCCACGCCGATCGGAACCATCAGGCGGATGATGTCGTCCGTGAGACTCCAGTTGAGCAAGCGGCCGGTAATGAATTCCTTGTTTGGCACCAACAGTTCCCGCCGATCCCAGTCGCGAATCGTGGTAGCTCGTATCTGGATGCGCGTCACGACACCGCTGGTATCGCCAACGGTCACGACGTCACCAACCCGGATCGGGCGCTCGAACAGGATAACCAGGCCGCTGATGAAATTGGCCACGATCTCCTGCAGGCCAAAGCCAATGCCCACACCGAGGGCAGCAACCAGCCACTGAGCCTTGGACCAGCTGACGCCGAGGAGGTTGACGATCAGGACCGCTCCGATACCGATGATCGTATAGCGCAACAGCGTTGTAATGGCGTAACGCGCCCCCGGGCTCATGCGTGTACGGTGCAGTATGAAGAGCTCTGCCAGCGAGGGCAGACCTTTGGCGGTAACCCAGGTTACGATGCCGATCACGACAACCAGTATCAGGTCCCACAGCGTGACCGGCACTCGTACCGTTTCGCCGTTGACGACGGCTGAGCGCGACCACAGAGCGATCGTCTCGAGAAAACCCAGTGCCGGGATAATCGGTACCCAGATCCACCATAACCACGTAGCGGTCACGAACAGAAGCGTGGAGTTCAGCAGCAACTTACCGTCGCTGCTGAGCGCGGTAAAATCGATCTGAGGTTCGGCGACCTCGAACTCCGCTTCCTCGACAGCGGGCGCCTCGCCTCCCGCTTCCCTGGCGGCACGTTCGGAGGCCCGTGCCGCGTCCCGCCGTTCGATGGCTGCCTGGAATTCAAGCTTTTGCGAGCTTAGAACCAGCCAGCGGCTCAACAGCCCGCTCAGCATCAATATCCATAAAATCAGCCAGAATGAACTCAAGTAGCTGGTGGAGAGCACCTGGCCCGTATAGCTAAAGCCCGTCAACCAGAGAATGGCCAAGAGCGGCAGGACCGCCGTCATTGCGCCGAGCCATAGGTAGCGGGTCCGGGCCAGGAAGCCGTCAGGGTTCCGAGCCAGGAAATCACGCAGTATGCCGCCCGCCGGGGTGAACAGCCGGAAAATCAGAACCGCCAGAGAAAGCGCGGCTGTCAGTGAAGCGACGACGGTGAGCCCGCCCAGCGAGCCACCTTCACTCAGCAGGAAACTCGTGTCGCCGACCAGGCGGGCAGCCGGGAACACGAAACGGAACCAGCGCAACTCTTTGCGCAGCCGGTTGACCGTGAACCGGGACCAACTGCAGTGCTTGAGCAACAACCCGTCACCGCGGCAGCAGTCGAGGAAAAACTGGATTACCAGCAGACTGGCGCCTACTTTCCACAAGGCCGTGGCAAAGGCATTGGAGAATTCGCCGGCACCGGTGCCGTCGAGCACGGTCAATCCAACCAGCACCAACACCAGCGGCAGCGGAGCGGCTGCCAGAATCGTGTGGAACAGAGCCCTGACAGAGTCCGCAAACCGGTCCTCCGCCAATCGCCCGACATTCTTCGCACAGTCGTCGACGCGCTTGAGCCAGCGCGGCCTAAAAATTGACAGCAACAAGAGAACGAGCAGTATCAAGGCAGCAAGTGGCTGCTCGATCAGCGCGTCCGCGAGATCCTGAAAGAAAGCCGCCCAGATACCCGGTGCGATAAAACCACCGATTTCGGCAGGCACGTTCAGCAGCACCCCCGGGCTGACCGGTGGGGAACTGCGCACCCACATCAGGGTTTTCTCGAGGAACTCGCGATACTCCTCCACTGTGGTGGTGAGTTGCCGCTGGGCAAGGTCGAGTTCACCCAGAACTTGCAGATATCTGCCACCGGCATCGATGGACTTGTCCAGCAGTTCGGCGCGGTTGCGGACCAACGGCTGTAGCTGTTCAGTGACTTGCGCGACTTTTTCCTGCGTAAGATCACGGGTGAGTCCAAGCAGGTATCCCTCGGTATCGCGCAGGTCACGCCGTTGCTCATCAAGCTCGATCTGCTCCAATCCCACCTGGGCCGCCAGTTCTTCCCCTTTACGGGTTTCCTCCAACAGGGACGACGTTTCCTGAAGGGCCCGTTTCTGGTTGATCAGCATGTGCCCGAGCGCCTGGTTGAGACCGGCCAGGGCCAACTTGCTTCGCGTATTGCTCAGCGCTTCGATCAGGCCGCTGGTTTCTTCCCGGATGGAATCGCGAAGTTGTGACGCGGCCTGTATCTCCTCGTTCTGTTTCGCCAGCCGATCCCCCAAATCGACGTTTCTGGCCGCCAGGTCGCGGACAATTTCATGCTGAGCGGCCAGTTCCTCGCTGGCGGCGACGGCCTGTTCACGCACCAGCTCTGCTTCTGCAGTGCGGCGTGCGGCGATCACCTCTTCCAGCGCGTTCACATGGCCCTTCAGTCCATCGACTTCCAGCGCCGCTTTTTCACGCTGTGCCTCCAACAGATCCCGGCGGATCTCGTGCGTCAGGAGTTCCTGCTCGAGCTTTTTGATTTCTGCCGCCAGTCGTAAAGCACGTGCCTGCAGGTGCCAACGGCGTGCGTCGGTGATTTCACTTGCCTCGCCTGGCGGTTGGGGCACCGTCAACTCGGCGGCAGCATCCTCTCGCTCCGCACGCGCCGCGGCGAGCCGATCGCGTGCTTGCGCCGGCCGGGCGACCTCGTTGTTATAGCGCTCCCGCATGCCGCTGTAGCTGGTTTCCGCCTCTACCAGGCGACCGCGCTCCGTGGCCCGGGACCGTTCAAGCGCTTCGAGCGTGGCATCAGCTGGAATTTCCAGCGGCGGCGTTTCGCGAAGCGCCTCTGTGGCCTCGCGCAAATCCGCCAACTGATCAGGCGCTTCCGCAGCCGTCCTGGCGAATGCATCCGCGCTGGTCTGCTCTACGCGCGCCCGTTCGAGATTCGTCAGCGCGCGCCGATACAGCTCAATCAGCGTGCCTGCGACCTGCTCGTCGAGGTTGGTTGACGACTCGACCTCGGCGATCTTGAGCGTGAGCACATCCGCATCGACTTCCGAGGCGGCGGCAGCACTAATTTCATCGGTAAAGGCGGGGCCGGGTACGAGCGCCAGGACCAGAGCGAAGCTCGCGATACGTAACATCCCGATCGCGTCTACCTTGTGCATGGTGCCCGCGGTCCCTCCGAAATCAAGGAATGGTGCAGGAGCCGAAAACCACGAAGGAAACGTGATCCCCCCCGGAAGTCAATACCATCTCCCCGGTATCGCGGCTGATGGTTATGCTGTAGCCCACTGCGCGATCATCGACCCAGTCGTCGGCCTCGGCCCCGGCCAATACGAATTTGTCTTCCGCTTCAAACCGGCTATCGGCGACGGTAACGTCATCCGTGCCCTTGGCCCGGATCTCGCGCTTCTGCAGATCAACTGAGATAAAGGATGCACGCAGGCCGATATCCTGCGGCCTGACGCGCTCACACCCCGCCACCGCCACGCACTCGTGGACTTCCGACAGGGAACAGAGCAATTTTGCCGTGCCGGAAATTTCCTCGGCCTGCACGGGGCAAGCCAGGGACCATGCGAGCATGCCAAGCACGAACCAACGTATGAATTTCACCATGATGTCCTCCCCGGATCAGCCGACCGAATAGCCACGAGCCTGCATGCAGGTGCTAAAGGCGCGGTCGTAGTTGTCTTTCAAGGCCCGCTGCTGCGACTCGATCTGCTGCTGCTGGCGGTGATAATCTTCCTGCTGGCGCCGGTAATCATCCCGCTGCCGCATGCTGCCGACCAGCGCACCGGCAGCAGCGCCCTTTCCGGCGTCGTCACTGATCACCTCACCCAGCACCGCCCCGCGTACTGCGCCGCGAGCCACGCGCCCTGAGCGCTGCATTGTCGGTGGCGGGGCCGTCGGTTGTGCCGTCTGCGCCCCCGGGGCATAACCGGTTTGTGACCGGGCCCACTGCTCGCACTCGATCCCGTCGGCCTGTTGTTGCTCGGCAGACTGGCCCTGCTGGGGGTATATAAAGGGTTCAGCATGGCCGCTTACGGCAACCGTGCCCAGCAACGCCGCAATGAGTAGTTTTTTGCGTATTTTCATCGAATCGTCCTCTCCGACCTTGGTCTCTGTGTCCTCTTCCTATTGAACAATCTTGCCCGGCAAACGGCATCCCTCTCGAAGAGGGAAATTTGGGTGGTAGCCAAACGTATTCGGGTGGCCATGTCGATGATGGCCTTTCCCGATTACTTCGGAAACATGAACTGCAACTGCAGCCGAATGCTCCAGTCGCCCGTGATGTCCGGCTTCTCGATGTTGTAGTAGTAGTGCGCCTGCGCGTTCATCGCCTGGGAGCCGATCTTGAAAATCTTGCCGAAGCCGGCCCCGATGGGCACGGTCCACTTCTGACCGCTGGCCGCTTCCCAGTTGGCGGTGATGATCGGCGAGAAAGTGAAATACCAGCCCTTGTCGAAGTTGTAGTTGACGAACGGCTGGAAGGTAAACGAGTTGATCTCGTCGCCCGGATCCTCGCTGATGCCCCACAGGTTGCTGACCAGTCCGCCCACAACCCAGCGGCCCGGCATGGTCAGCGCAACGGCGGAGACACCGCCGCCCCACTCGTCCTTGCCGAGTCGGTCATTACTGGTGGTAGGGAGCTGCACCACGGGGCCAACGCCCCAGGTCCAGTCGCCGGAAACGGCCGGTACAAAAAACGCCGTGAACAGCGTGTCGCTGGTGCCCCACTTGCGGCTTTGACCGGGCGCGAGCCCTGGTTGCGAGACGATCGGCAGGACGGTGCGGGTGACCAGGTTCCAGTCATCGTTGAGCTTGAACGGAATCACCGGCTGGATATTGGTCACCGCAAAGGTGTCGCTGTTGGGCCCCCAGTCGAAATCGATATTGCTCTGTATCGGCACGCTGATCAGGCTTGCGATCGGGTTCTGGGCTGCCTTGGCCAGTTCGCTCGCCGAAGCATCCTGCGCCGATGCGCCCTGGCACGTTGCCAGCGCAACGAGGCCAACGCAAATGTGGATCATGAATCTCATATTTATTCTCCTAATGCGGATGCGGGTGATTAATCAACCAGCTCGAGATCGTTCGGAACCCAGGTTTTACTGATGTACCCTTCTGTAGGACCGTAGAAACGGAAGACCAGGAAGAATCCCTTCCCGGGAACTGTTGGCACCCAGTTCGCTTCCTTACCTTCCGGCGCCTTTGGCCCGAAATAGACATCCACTGTTCCGTCAGCATTTACCACAGGGTTGTCCAGGCTTCCCACGGACTTATTGCGGTTTCCGCCGATATCAAGCAGGCTGCGGGTAGTCGGGTCATAAGCTGAAATCGCCCAGAAGCGTTTCACCGGCGGGTCGGCCGGTACTCTCAACCGATAGTTTCGTCCGCCATCCAGAAAACGCTCTTCGCTATCCCGGAAGGTGGTCAGGTAAGCCGTCCCCGCACCGGGGGTCGTGGAAACCAAGTTGGGCGATACCACAATCGCCTGGTAATGCCAGAGAGTGCGCGCATCGATGTCATTGATCCCGTCCCGCTCGAAGGTGGTATTGTGCAAGAACATCTTTTCCCACTGGCGGTTCTCCCAGTACTTGATATCCGGTTCGCGTGACGCGTAGAGAATGGCCCGGGACATCGCAACGCCCTGTTTCGCCGCCTGGTCCAGAATTTTCCTCATTCGTTCATCCGGATTAAACGGTTTGCCCTTAACCATGCCCAGCGAGGCCAGACGACCCAGCTGTTCAGCACCAAACAGCTCCTTTGGTTCGTGTTGGATGATCTCATTCAGCATCGTGAACGCGGACGCATCCTCAGGCACCAGTGAATTCGTTCCTTTTCCGGTTCCATTGCTGTAGTTGCCCTGACGGGGACCGGTCTCAAGCGGGTAAACCTTCAGGTTCTGCCGGAACCAGTCGACCGCCTGCTCGCCCGTACCGACTTCACCGAAGCCGCGCATCATGACCCAGATCCGATAGCTAGGTGAGTTGATCGCAAAATAACCTTCGGGAACATCGCCCTCGTAACCGGGCGGCAGGAACAGGTACTTGCCGCCCTCGCCCTTGTCCGGGCCCACGAATCCGAAGTCCACCAGGAACCTGAATGCAGCGTCATCGGCGGTGCCGTACATCCCGGGCGGAATATCGACCACCGTCGGGCCTTCGACTTTCAGGTCGAGTGAGGCGCAGGCATAGACCGTGGCGTTGTTGCCGGTCAGGTACAGCTCGTTGGGGCTCCAGCCCGGGCCGGCGGCCACCACGATGTCGGACGAGTTCCTGAAACCGAAATCGCGGATGTGGGATTTCACGATACCGTAGACCGACAGGGCCGGCATGAAGTCCATGTAGGCCTGGGTGGCCCGCTGCAGGTCCATCTCGTCGTAGATCTTCCGGACCGACTCCTCGGTAGGGAACGCCTCGAGTTCAAACTCCAGGGTGCCAAAATTCGTCTCAATCCTGTCCGGCGCCGGTTTGAAATCGGCGCTCACCTGCTTGTCGCCGGTAGTTTCAAACAGGTTTCTGTTTTCATCCCCGCTGTCGGCCTGCAGGGATGCTGTCATCCCTGCTGCCAGCAATAGCGCTGCCCCCATCAATTTGGCGTTTTTTACTTTCATGGTGATCTCTCCTTCTGCTCAGCGCGCGTCATTGCCAAGCACGCCCAGATTATTGAGTATGGCGTTTTGAAATGGTCCTGAAATCCCTCCGTATGGGGGAGTTTGGGGGGGGGCGAAAATTCCTGATACCAACCGGCCGGCACGGACCAACGCTTGCAACGAGTGCAACGTACGCCTGTTCCGAATGGCGGCTAAACCTACTGATTACCGGCCTTGACCTGGGCCCCGAAGCCGGTGCGCAGCTCGAATCCGAGCCGCAAGAGCTCGCTGCGCACGCGCAACGTGGCCGTGCTCACGGCCTCGAAGTCGCCGAAATCCGACCGAATGGTGTAATAGTTCAGGTAGCCGTCGTTTTCGACGCGCTCATCGACCTTGAAACGCTCACCGGCCACCCAGTCGGACGTAGGCAAGTTGTGGGGTCAGAGTCAAGTGCCAGAGTGAAAGGTAAATTTTGGAGTGCGGAACGTAACGAGGTGCTCACATCAGTTTTTCAGAGCGGTGACCTGATCACGAAATTCGTCCGTACCCAGAACTAGACCAGTGTTGGCGCAGTGACGAATCTTTGAAATGGTGTCCATATCCAATACCTCGCCAACCAGTGCACGCCATGCCTTTTGCCTCGGCGCTGGCGAACTTCCCAAAAAAAGGTATGACTCGTTGGGCGTCCAGAAATTGACGGGTGCGCCGAATGCATGCGCCCGGAAGCTGGACCATTTGTAGTCACCCGGATCGCGAACCAATCCTGCCCGCACCGGATTCAGCTCAATGTAGCGCAGGCAGGTCAGGAAATACCGC
>CAMYKC010000067.1 GCA_947258865.1 uncultured Lysobacterales bacterium | reverse complement strand
GGACCTTCGCCAACGCCAGCACCGGCTTCCTGATCGAAGCGATGGGCTACACCAGCTTTTTTCTGCTGTGTACACTGGTAGCGGTCCCCGGGATGCTGATGTTGTTCAAAGTGGCGCCCTGGAACAAGGCCTGAGCGGTAATAAGGTGCCCAATTTGACAATCATGGAGACCAATCATGGGCCTTCGAGCCGTTGAGCCTGCAGCACACGTGTTTGGAGCGTTAAAGGCCGCCGAGTTCCTCGACGCCAAGGTCACCGATCCCGAGTGATTCGGGCGTTCGCACTGCTTCAGCCGCGTAATCGCGATTCATCAGGACCGAGGTAACCTTGATGATGGAGTCAATGGTCGGTGTCTCGATACCGACCTGTTTCGCCAGGTTTGACATGAACACCAGGCCGTAACCCACATCTTCGTTCAGGTAACGGTGATCCAGCTTCGGCTGTGCGCCGATACCGGTGAATCCGGGTGCATTCCGGTAAGCGGAGCCATAATTATTATCGCGCATGTAACCCTGTCGCACTCCCATCTCAGGATCGGAGAGGATTTCAAGTCCAAGCCGGGCGCCAATGGCGATGCGCTCGCGGTCCAGGGCCTCGATTATTCGGCCCACGGAGTCGGTCACGCCATCTTCGTAAAACAGGAAATCGCCTCCTGTGCCTTCAATACGGGCTGCATTGGCGAGCGTGACGGCAGGGTGGATGATGGGATTGGCGTTCTGCAGGCTTGTATGAATGACGTTCTCCGCGGGTTCCATGCCCGGATATACGCCTGCGATCAGTTTCAGGATTTCGGCGGTATTGCGGCCGGGCAAGGCGGCCAGCAGGTTGCCCGCCTTGAGCTTCAGAAAGACCCGGACCCGTCCGGGCTCGATCAGCCGGACTGCGTATTGCAGTGTGGAAGTCTCGGCCACGAGTGTTGACTCATCGTCCAGCGCCAGGCCGGCGGCCTGCTTGAAAGCCAGTGCCCCGCCGCAGGAACTCGGACTGACGATGATGGTTTGTCCGGGGTGAAGATTGTCGGCCATTGCGTTGCCAAACGCCTCCGTACTGTAGGCCGGCCCAACCACGTAAATGAGCTCGGCGTCCGCCAGGGCTTCATCAATGTCGTGGCCGGCATAGTCGATGACGCTGAATCCCATCAGGTCGCCTTCGGCGTGAATACCACGCTGACTGGCAATTGCCTTGATGTTATGAGGAAATTGGGGAAAGTCGAAAAGCCTGACCTGGTGTCCATGGGCAGCGCAGTCAAATGCTGTTGCCGTGCCTCCCGCTCCTGCTCCGAGAACTGTGATTTTCACTGCTTGCCTCCGTGTGCGCTGTGATTGATCGGCCTGACACTATTCTGTGGCCGAAAGCGCTCGTTGGCAACCAGGACCCAGGGTTTGGATTTATCCCTGGCTCACGAGTGCAAACGAAGCGATAAGCACGAAGAGCATCCATCCGGCGACGGTCCATGCGGCAACCATGGCGAGGCTGAACTTCAAAACATTTGTAAATGCAGCTTTCATGGCTTAACTGTTTGGCTCCTTGCTGAGCGGCGCTTGTTCTGAAAGTCGTAACGTTGACTGGCTGTTCTCAGAAGGCACCGCGATTAATCCATTAATCCAGTCGGTTCGTCTATGCTAATGAATGCAATAAACAAGCCAGTATCGGGTAAAATTGATAAATAGATAGTAAGAACATGACCTTACGAATTTATAAGGAAAGGCCTTGAAACCAGAATTTGTCCAAATTTGTCAGTTAGGCTGACAAATACGGGCCCCTGTTCAATGGCCTGGGCTGGAAATCCCCTTACCGTGGAGCCATGGGCAGGAGCAGGGAAGAGCAGGCAATGAAGCCAGTGCGGTTTCGCCGAGGGCGAAGAAGCGCTGGCGGAATGCCGTAGCTCGTGAGACTCCTTTATTGTCCAAAGCGGGGCGCATCGCCGGCGAGATACGGGGTCTCTTCGTCGGTGTTCTGGCGCCCCAGGACTTTGTTGCGATGTGGAAATCGCCCGAAGCGGGCAATGATGTCTCGATGCACTTTGGCAAAGGGCAGAAACTCTTCTTCGAAAATCGGCCACTCCGAGTTTTCGCGGGCCAGCCGTTCGAACAGGGCGACGCCGGTTTCCTGTCCCTGGAGATCCTCGAAATGCTGCAATGGCATGTAGAGAAATACGCGCTGGATCGGTAATAACTGGCGGTCCTGGCCGGTATGCACCGCTGCAAGGCAAAGAGCTGCGGTATAGGGATCGTGGGCAAAGGCCTTCGGCGAGCCGCGAAAAAGATTTCGGGGCAGTTGGTCCAGTGCGATGATCAGCGCGAGGCGTCCCTCGGGGTTGTCCAGCCATCGGTAGCGCTTTCCCGCCGCGCATTCCTCGACCACCCTGCCGTATTTCCCGGTAAGCCAGGCGTCCCGTTCGTGGTCAACCGTGAACCACCAGTCCTGGCGTGCCGGAATGGCGGAAGGTGAATCCAGGGTCTCGCCAAACCAGTCAGTTATTAATTCAGACCACGGCCAGTGTGCCATCAAACCATATCCCGCACTTCAAAACCAAAGGGAATCAATGCCAAACGCGTCATCTTCAGGTGCTGGGCCGCGAGCGGCAGGCCGACGATGGTGATTCCCAACAGCAGAGCCATAAATAAGTGAAAAATCGCCAGTTCCAGACCGGGCAGGATGATCCAGATGATATTCATGATCACCGCAAGTGCTCCGCCGGGCGGTTCTTTTTCACGAATTTCACGGCCAAAGGGCGCCAGCGCCAAGCCTGCAAGCTTGAAACACTGGATGCCGAACGGGATGCCGATGATGGTAATGCACAACAAAATACCGCCCAGCAGGTAAGCGATCACCACGATAAAACCGCCGAGTATGAGCCAGAGGACATTCAGTAGCAGGTTCATTGGAGATATTCACTATCAGCCGCTGTTGCCACTATTGTAAATCAACCAGCAGCCGAGCTGTGCGCAGGCGGGAGCAGGGAAGAGCAGGCAATGAAGCCAGTTCGGTTTCGCCGAGGGCGAAGGAGCGCTGGCGGAATGCCGTAGCTCGTGAAACTCCTTTGATTCATTCGCGACTGGCGTAAAGCGACGCGGATTCCATTCTGCTCAGCTGGGTCAACATCGGTGCAGCCCGCGCCTGGAAAGACGCGAGCAGGCTGCCCTTCAGTGGCTCGGTCTTGGGCAGGGGCACAGTTCGCGGATTGCGGTGTACACCGTTGACCACGAACTCATAATGAAGGTGGGGACCGGTGGCAAGACCCGTGGATCCCACGTAACCGATGGTCTGACCCTGCTTGACTTTCTGGCCCTTCTTGACAGTTCTTTTGCTGAAATGGAGGTACTTGGTCTCGATGCTGTTTGCATGTTTGATGAAGACGTGGTGGCCGTTGGTCTTGGAATATTGGGAACGGATAACAGTGCCGTTCCCGGCAGCGTAAACCGGTGTTCCGCGAGGCGCATGGTAATCGATTCCTTTGTGCGGCCGGATGCGCTTCAAAACCGGATGCATTCGGCGTGGATTGAAGCTTGAACTGATGTAGGAAAAGTTCAGAGGCGCCCGCAGAAACGCTTTACGCATGTTACGGCCATCAGGGGCGAAATAACCGGCCACATCGCCCTCTTCGAATTGAACGGCCTGGAAACGATCGCCCTGGTTGACGAAGGTCGCGGCGAGGATGTTACCGTCCCTCAGAAACTCACCCTCGCGATACAGCTTCTCGTAAACCAGCATGAACCGGTCGCCTTCCCGGATATCCAGCACGAAATCGATATCCCAGCCAAAAATATTGGCCAGTTTCATGATCATTGCATCGCTCAGGCCGGCCTGTTTACCGGCAAGGAAAAGCGACGACTCGATAACGCCTTCTGCTTCGGTGACCTCGGCAGTGATTTCACGCAGCCGGATTTCAGCGCTGGGTCCGTCTTTACCATTGCTCACCAGCAGATAGCGACCCTCGTCGAGGGCGTACCGCATCTGAAGCAATTGACCGTTTTGGCCCCGTCTGAAGTCAAACACCTCGCCGGGCCGGATTTTGGTCAGCCCCCGGGTGTCGCCGTTCAGCGCGAGAATCTTGTGAAGCAGAGGAATTTGATATCCCTGTTTTCTGAAAATGGCATCCAGTGTCTGGCCCGAAGTGACCTTGACACTCTCCCAGTCCGCTTCTTCCGCGGCAACGGCTTCGTCATCCTGTCCCCCTGCCGTTTCCGCACCAAGCGGGGCTTGCCTGTCAGGCAAAGAGAGATCGATGATTTCAGGGCGACGTTCGGGGTCCGGATGGCTGCCGGATTCGAAAAGACCAAGGAGGATGCCTGCGAAAATAAGGGTTGTGCCAAAGACGATAAGTTTCCGGCGGGTCAGCCAGTGATTTTCGTCCTCTATCCTGCTACGGATTTTTGTTATGAAGCCCGGCATATCCACGACGGTTTATGACCATGCATTCCTGTGCTGGTTCCGGCGTGCCTACGATACTTACCGTGGTCACGAGGGTCAATCTTTGTTGTAAAATGCCGAATTGGCTTTTGGATAGTGAAATGACGGACTTGCACAAAGCCGTGTCCCTGATAGCTCGCGGCACGGACGAGATAACAAAGCTCGAAGAATTGGAGGATCGTCTTGCAGCGGGAAAGCGCTTGCGCGTGAAGGTCGGTTTTGATCCGACAGCACCGGATTTGCACCTCGGGCACACGGTCATCATCAACAAGATGCGTCAGTTCCAGGATCTCGGGCATACGGTGATCTTCCTGATCGGTGACTTCACCGGGTTGATCGGTGATCCGACCGGAAAGAGCGCGACCCGCAAGGCCCTGACACCCGAACAGGTCAAAGAAAATGCTGAGACCTATACCAGGCAGGTGTTCAAAATTCTGGATCCTGACCAAACTGAGATTCGCTTCAATTCCGAATGGCTGAATGAACTGGGCTCGGCCGGTATGGTCAAGTTGGCCGCCAAGTACACAGTGGCCCGGATGCTCGAACGGGATGATTTCGAATCCCGCTACAAGAACAACCTGCCCATCGCGATCCACGAATTCCTTTATCCGCTGGCACAGGGTTATGATTCGGTGGTGCTGGAATGCGACGTCGAGATGGGCGGTACCGATCAGAAGTTCAACCTGCACGTGGGGCGCCACCTGCAGCAGCATTATGGTCAGCCACCCCAGGTGATCATCACTCTGCCGTTGCTCGAAGGCCTCGATGGTGTGCAGAAGATGTCGAAGTCACTGGACAACTACGTGGGGATCACCGAACCGCCAGGCGAAATGTTCGGTAAACTGATGTCGATCACTGATGAATTGATGTGGCGGTATTTCGACCTGCTCAGTTTCCGCAGCAACGAAGAGATCGCCGCGCTGAAAGCCGAGGTTGAACAAGGCCGAAACCCGCGTGACGTGAAGTTCCTGCTCTGCGAAGAGATTATCGAGCGTTTTCACAGCCGGGAAGCCGCGGTCGCGGCCCATGAAGAATTCATATCGCGCTTCCAGCAGGGGCAGATGCCGGAGGATATCCCCGAAAAAACACTCGAGACGGGCGGTCAAGGCATCGGGATTGCAGCCGCGTTGAGTCAGTGCGGGCTGACATCGAGCAATTCCGAGGCGTTTCGCATGATCCAGCAGGGCGGTGTGCGAATCGACGGTGAGAAAATCAGCGACCGGAAGCTGGTTCTCGAGCCGGGATTCACGGGTATTCTACAGGTTGGAAAACGCAAATTCTGCAAGTCCAGCATCAAATGAACCGTCTTTCCGATATCGACTGGAGCAGCTGGGAGGCTAAGGATCCGGCGACCCTGGTGTTTGTATTCCGCGATGATGAAATCCTGCTGATCAATAAAAAAACCGGCCTGGGTAAAGGCAAAGTAAATGCACCGGGTGGAAAGGTGGATCCCGGTGAAACGCCAGAGGCCGCCGCGATCAGGGAATGTCATGAGGAACTCGATATCACGGTAAGTGATCTGGAGTATTGCGGTGAGCATCGCTTCCAGTTCGTCGATGGGTATTCGATCCACGTCTGGGTCTATCGCACCCGGTATTTCGAGGGTGTGCCGACAGAATCGCAGGAAGCTGAGCCACTCTGGACCCGAATGGATCGAATCCCGTTCGATCAGATGTGGGAAGACGATAAATACTGGCTGCCCATGATGATCCGGGGCGAAAAATTTCAGACCAAATGGATTTTTGATGGTGATCGTATGGTGGATTACGAAATCGAAAGAGAAGGAACTATCGATACCTGGGCAAACGGAGCGTTCATTTGAAATTGAGTTGGTTGCTGGTGCTGGCATTCATATTTGCGGGAGCCGTACGCATCGGACTGGCTACCGAAAAGCAGCTTGATTTCGCGGCCTCCGCGCAAGTGATCGCGCAGAAGTATATGTTGATCGATACCCACATAGATGTGCCTTACCGCCTCGAGGAAAAGTGGGTGGACGTCTCACGTAAAACAGAAGATGGGGATTTCGATTACGAACGGGCGCGACTCGGCGGGCTCAATATACCGTTTATGTCCGTTTATACGCCGGCCGAGTCCGAACAGGAAGGGACCAGTTTCGAGCTGGCCAACCGTCTGATCGACCAGGTCGAGGCGCTGGCGGGGCGCGCGCCGGAAAAATTCGCAGTCGCCAAGACCAGCAAGCAGGCCGAAAAAGCATGGCGGCTGGGCCTGATGGGCCTGGCAATGGGTATGGAAAACGGTTCACCACTGGACGGCAAGCTGGAAAACGTGGCTTTCTTCAAGGATCGGGGCATCAGCTACATAACGCTGACGCATTCCTTGAGCAATCACATTTCAGATTCGTCCTACGACGAAGAACGCAAGTGGAACGGACTGAGCCCATTTGGAAAAGAAGTCGTGGCCGAGATGAATCGCCAGGGTGTCATGATCGATATTTCGCACGTGTCCGACGAGGCGTTCTGGCAGGTGCTGGAATTGTCGAAAGTTCCCGTGATCGCTTCCCATTCCTCCGCCCGGCATTTCACGCCGGGATGGGAACGCAATATGAGCGACGAAATGATCAAGGCCATGGCCAGTAAAGGCGGGGTAATCCAGATCAATTTCGGTTCCAGTTTCCTGACCGAAGAGGCCAGGCGCTGGTACGAAAAAATGGACGAAGCTCGCGCGGCTTATCGCGAGGAAAACAACTATGACGAGCATGGTGAGGAGGCAGAGAAATTCGGCGAGCAATACCGCGTGGACAATCCCTTGCCGTTCGCTACCATGGACGACCTGATGGCGCAGTTTACACATGTCATCGGGCTGGTTGGCGTTGAACATGTCGGTATCGGTTCGGATTTTGACGGCGTCGGCGACAGCCTTCCCGAGGGTATGAAGGACGTTTCCAGTTATCCGAACCTGATCGAGGCATTCCTGAATTTGGAATATTCCGTTGAGGACATCCGGGCCATCATGGGCGGAAACCTGCTCCGCGTCTGGAGCGCGGTGGAGGCCTTTGCTGCTGACCCCCCCAAAGGCTGATCAGTGGAACATTTGAATTATATCGTGGTCGGACTGGCCGCGTTTTTCGCGGCCGGATTGACCATGTATTCCGGCTTCGGGTTGGGGACATTGATGTTGCCGGTGTTTGCGCTTTTTTTTCCGGTGGAAATGGCAGTGGTCGCTACCGCTCTGGTGCACGGCGCGAATAACGTATTCAAGGTTTCTATTCTTGGGCGTCACGCTGATCTGGAAGTCGTATTGAAGTTTGGCCTGACCGCGATCGTCGCGGCCGTTTTCGGCGCATTGGCGCTGGGACTGTTTGCCCAGTCCGACTCAAGCCTGAACATTGATTTCAACGATAAAACCATTTCTCGGATTACGCCGGCAAAACTGATTGTCGGCTTACTGATGATCGGTTTTGCCTTGTTCGAATTGTTGCCTCGCTTCCGCCAGCTCGAGTTCGATCGCCGCTACCTTCCGCTTGGTGGTGTGCTGTCCGGCTTTTTCGGTGGATTGTCCGGGCACCAGGGAGCGCTGCGATCCGCCTTCCTGGCCAAGACGGGCTTGACCACGGAGCGTTTCGTCGGCAGTAACGCCGTGATCGGTTTCCTGGTCGACCTGACGCGAATTGCTGTTTACGTGGCATTATTTACTGCGGCCGGAGGTGAACTCGGCGACTTTGGTGGGTGGCCCCTCGTCATTACCGGTTCGCTGGCCGCCTTCTGTGGCGTGATGATCGGCAAACGCTACCTGCACAAGGTCACGATGAGTAGCGTCAGGACCCTGGTTGGGATTCTCTTGTTTGGGGTTGGAGCGGCCCTGGTAAGCGGAATGCTTTGACGGCGGGGTCAGGCGCCTGTGGATAATCTGGTCTCGGTCTTTTCCAGCCTGGAAATCATGTCGTCTTTCTCACGCCAGGACGCGTTCATCCAGGACTCGAGTTCACCGCGAAATTCCAGATCAGTACTGAAGTTCCGCCCCAGCAAATGATCCGGAATGTCGCGTAACTCCGCCCTGACCCGGATTTCCGGAATCTGCCCGGTCAGCAATTGCCAGAATGTGGGGCCCGGCCCGGTCCGATCCCTGCCTGGATAGACTATGGTGACGTCAACCATGGCGTCCACCTGGTCACCGAGCGCATAAAGGACCTGCCCGATACCACCGATTCTTGGTTTCAGCAGATTTTTGAATGGACTCTTCCAGCGGACCTGCTTCTCAACCGAGTAGCGGGTGCCTTCAGGGAAACTCATCATGGCGACCGGGATATTCCTGAATTTCTCACAGGCCCGGCGGGCGTTCTCGAGGTCCCTGCCTTTGAGCTCCGGACGAGCCGCCAACTCTTCCCTGGAGTGCCGGTGCATGAACGGAAAATCCATAGCCCACCACGCAACGCCAAGAAACGGAACCCAGATCAACTCGCTTTTGATGAAAAAGCGCAGGAGCGGAAGCCGGCGATTGAAACACCGCTGCAACACCAGGATATCCACCCACGACTGGTGGTTGCTGCTGACCAGATAGCAGCCTGCGCGATCCAGGACCTGTGGAATTTCGACATCCCAGCGTGTGTGCCCGTAAACAGACAGCACCAGGTTATTGACCGAAATCCAGGTTTCAGCAATACCGGCAAGGATTCTTCTGAACACGTCGCGCAGGCCAGGCGTCGGCGCAAGAAATTTACAGATTGCGAAAAGGAAGACGACCATGCAGAGCACTATGGTGTTTGCACTGATGATAAGCAGGGCGCTGACGCCCTTTGCGACTTCGGCAGCTTTGGCGAATATTGAAATTCGTGTTGTCCCGTTAACGAAAGGGGTCCGGTCCGGCAAAACACCAGGCTCAAATTATCCCATCATACTTTCAGTGGGTCTAGCTGCCGCCCAGGAGCTTTCGTTCGTCCAGCCCGATGCTTCGGGCAATGATTTCTTTCATGATCTCCGTGCTGCCGGCATAGATGCGTGAGACGCGGGCGTCAGTGAACATGTGGGAGATGCGATACTCGCTCATGTATCCGGCGCCGCCATGCAATTGCACGCAATTGTCCATCACGGTCGATTCGACCTCGGTGGCGTAATATTTGGCTTCCGCAGCCAGGTCGGCACTGAGTTCACCCCGGTTGTGCATCATCACGCACTGATCTACAAACGTCTGGGTTACATCCAGCGCGGTGCGCATCTCGGCCATCTTGAATCGGCTGTTTTGAAATGCGGCGATCGGCCTGCCGAAAGCCCTGCGTTCCAGGATGTAGTCCATGGTGATATCAAAAGCGATCTGGGCATGGGCCACGGCTTGTGCGGCGCTGATCAATCGCTCCTCGGCAAGGAAATGCATCAGGCTGTAGAAACCCCTCTGCGGATCCCCGAGCACGTTTTCAGCCGGAACGCGTACATTCTCGAAGAATAACTCTGCAGTATCCTGTGTCTTCAGGCCCATCTTGCTCAGGTTGCGGCCACGGCTGAAACCTTCCATGCCCTCCTCGACAACGAACAGGCCTATGCCATGGGGCTTGTCCGGCACGGTGCGGGCCGCCACCACGAAGGCGCCGCCATTTATGCCGTTGGAGATGTACGTTTTCGAACCATTGATCACCCACTGATCGCCTTCCTGGGCGGCGCGGGATTTGATGCCGGCCAGGTCGCTACCGGCCGCCGGTTCGGTCATCGCAACGCCCAGGATGGTCTCTCCGCTGATGCATTTCGGGAGCAGGCGAGCCTTCAGTGCTTCACTGCCCAGGTGGCCGATATAGGGTCCGACCAGGCGGCTGTGCAGGGTCAGAAACAGGCCGAGATCGCCGTGTCGCATTGTCTCTTCAATCACGATCTGCTCGAAACGAAAATCCGTGATTTCCGCACCACCATATTTCTCATCCGCCCACATGCACAGCAGGCCCTGTGCCCCAGCCTTCCGGAAAGCATCTTTGTCACAGATACCCGCCTGGCGCCACCGTTCGACATGGGGCTCCACCTCGGCCTGCATGAATTTTCGGACCGAGTCGCGGAACATTTCATGGTCTTCGTTGAATATCAGACGTTTCATTATCCTGGCTCCTGCGCGGCCGCAGCTGCGTTAGCTGTAAAAAGACTGACCCTGTTGTGCACGCTCACGCAGCCAGGAGGAAACCTTGAAACGGTCGCCGTAGGTATCCGCCATGCGGTCGCATTCGGCCACGAATTCGCCGATCCCGACCGTGTCGATGTACGACAGCGTACCGCCCGTGTAGGGCGGGAAGCCCCAGCCGAATATCGAGCCAATGTCGCCGTCCTCGGCATGCGTGATCACGCCTTCTTCCATGCAACGTGCCGTCTCGAGAGCCTGGATGGTGAGCAAACGTTGTTTAAGTTCCGCAATGTCCGGTTGCTCGTCCCGCACCGGAAATTCCTCCGCCAGCCCCGGCCACAAGTGCTTTTTGGCATCCTCGGGATACTCATAGAATCCCTTGCCGAAACGTTTGCCCTTGCGCTCGAGGTTCTCGACCATTTTCTGGATGGCCTGCTGGCTCAGGTCGGCAGGATATTCACGCCCCAATTCGGCAGCTGTTTCCTTACCGATCTTGTAGGCCAGTTCCAGCGTCACCTCGTCGGTCACTGCCAACGGTCCAACCGGCATGCCGGCCATCTTGGCTGCGTTCTCGATTAGTGCCGGATTGACTCCCTCGGCCAGCATCGTGATGCCTTCGGCGGTAAACGTACTGAACACCCGGCTGGTGTAAAAACCGCGGCTGTCATTGACAACAATGGGGGTTTTCCGGATTTGCTGGATGTAGTCCAGGCTGCGGGCAATGGTTTCGTCATTGGTCTTCTCACCCAGTATGATTTCCACCAGCGGCATTTTGTCGACGGGGGAGAAGAAGTGCAGTCCAATGAACTGCTCCGGCCTCTCCGAAGCCTTGGCCAGGCCGGTAATCGGCAGGGTCGAGGTGTTGCTGGCGAAAACACAGGTGTCCGGCACCACGGCTTCGGTTTTCCGCGTGACATCGGCTTTGATCTCGACGCTCTCGAACACGGCCTCGATCACCAGGTCGCAACCGGCAAGGTCATGATAGTTGGTCGTGGGGGTAATCAGGCTGAGCAGGGCCGCAGCTTTTTCTTCGGAGGAACGGCCACGCTCGATGGCCTTTTTCAGCAACCCCTCGGAGTAGCCTTTGCCGCGCTCCGCGGCTTCCTGGGAAGTATCCAGCAGTACGACTTCCATGCCGGTCTTGGCGGAGACGTATGCAATGCCGGCGCCCATCATTCCGGCGCCCAGTATGCCCAGCTTACCGATCTTCGATTTCTCGATATCCGCGGGGCGGCGCGCCAGTTTGTCGGCCTTGCCCTTGTTGACGAACAGGGAGCGCATCATGTTTCGGGCAACCGGGCCGGAAAGCAGTGAGCCGAAATACTGGGATTCGATTTTCAGACCGTCGTCGAAGGACGTGGCGCAGCCTTCGAACATGGCTGACTGTGCGGCGATAGGGGCGGGGTAATTGTGAAACCGATCAGGCGCGGTGTCCTCTGGGTGCCCCCGGCGCCGGGCAGCAAACCGATATTGACTTCGGGGAAACCGAGAACCGCGCCGGCGTCATTGGCCAGTACCCGGTAATGGCCGGCCAGACAGACTTCCAGACCGCCGCCAAGGGCGAGACCGTTAATCGCGATGGCTACCGGTTTGCCGCAGGTTTCCATTTGACGCAGCGTCAGGTTCAGGCCATGGCTGAATTCAGCCGCTTCCTTGTGGGTGATACCGCGGTCGTAGGCCGTGACCATGTCCTTGATATCGGCGCCCGCAATAAAGGCCTTCTTACCGGAGGTGATGACGATGCCTTTGACCGAGTCGTCGCCGGCAGCGCGCTGGGTCAGGGTGGTAAGGTCTTCCATCACCTGGGGCGTGAGAACGTTCATCGGTGTGCCGGGGAGGTCGATGGTCAGAAGGGCGATGCCGTCCTGGTCGACGGCGTATTGAATCGTGTTGTTCATGTGTCTTCCTGTCTAATCCTTGGTTCCGGCGTCTCAGACGCGTTCGATGATGGTGGCGGTGCCCATGCCGGCGCCGATGCAAAGCGTAACGAGACCGGTCTCCAGGTCTCGCCGCTCCATTTCGTCAAGCAGGGTGCCGAAGACGATGGCGCCGGTAGCGCCGAGTGGGTGGCCCATGGCGATGGCGCCACCGTTCACGTTGATCTTGTCGTGTGGAATGTCCAATAACTTCATATAGAGCAGGACGACAGAAGCAAATGCTTCATTGAGCTCCCACAGGTCGATGTCCGAGCCGCTCATTCCCGCACGTTTCAGTGCCTTTTCCGAGGCCGGAGCCGGTCCGGTCAGCATGATGGTCGGCTCGGAACCGATCGAGGCGAATGACTTGACGCGGGCCCGCGGTTTCAGGCCCATCTTCTGGCCGGCTTCGGCGCTGCCCAACAGCACAGCGGCGGAACCATCGACAATACCGCTGGAGTTGCCCGCGGTGTGCACGTGGTTGATCGCCTCGACCTGGGGATACTTTTGGATCGCGACATCGTCAAAGCCGGCCTGGTCGCCCATCATCTCGAAAGCGGGCTTCAGGCCGGCCAGGCTATCGAGGCTGGCATCCGCAGGGATGGTCTCGTCATGGTCAAGTGCGACCTCACCGACATGGTCACGAATCGGCACGACTGATCTGCTGAAGTAGCCGTTTTCCCAGGCATGGGCGGCTCGTTGCTGGCTGGCAACCGCGTAGGAGTCTACATCTTCGCGCGAGAAACCGTGCAGGGTCGCAATCAGGTCTGCACCGATTCCTTGAGGCACGAAATGGCTCTTATAGGCGGTCTGGGGATCGATGGCCATCGCTCCGCCGTCAGAGCCCATCGGCACGCGAGACATGGCCTCAAGGCCACCCCCGATCGCTACATCGGACTGGTTGGCCATGATCTGCGAGGCCGCTGAGTTGATGGCTTCCAGACCGGACGCGCAGAAACGATTGATCTGCTTGCCGGGCACGGTCTCCGCGTAATCGGCGCAGATTGCGGCGACCCGGGCTACGTTCGCACCTTGTTCACCGACTGGTGTAACACAGCCGAAGATGACATCGTCCACGATCGAAGTATCCAGATCGTTGCGGTCCCGCAGTGCCTGAAGGACCTGCGCCGCCAGGTTGATCGGCGTGATTGAATTGAGGCTGCCGCCCTGTTTGCCGCGGCCCCGCGGGGAGCGGACGTGGTCATAGATATAGGCTTCGGTCATTTGCTTTCCTCTATCATTTGCTGGTGCTCAGCAGACGCACCATGTTTAGTTTGAAATCTTCATAGGCCGCCGCGAGATCGAAATCCGGGCTGACCAGCCACTGGTGATTGATGCCGATCAGTCCACCGTAATACTGTTCGGCGATGCGTTCGGCGTCGATGTCTTTGCGTATCCCGCCATTTTTCTTCCCGCCCTCGACCCAGGCCGCGACGGATTCACGCTGGATGCGAAAAAATTCGGTGACGTTCGGCTTGAATTCGGAAGAGGGGTCGAGTGCCGCACCCCACAGGATGTTCGTGGCGCGGATGAAATCCGGGTGGCGCCGGACGTGATCCAGGTGGGAGTCGATCGCGACGATGATGGCTTCGACACCTGTCTTGTCGCCCAGATTCCTGGCCAGTTCATCGGCCCAGACGGCGGTCATGCGCTTGAGTACAGTCCGGAACAGCCCCGCCTTGGAACCGAAATGATGGGTTGCCAGACCCCTGCTGTAACCTGAGCGTTCACCGATTGCTACCAGCGTGGTGCCCTGGATGCCGACCGAGTTCAGAAGGTCTACCGCCGCCCGCACCATCCGGGTTTCCGCCAGGGCAGTCCGTTCCGCCTGGGTGCGGGGTTGATCGGATGGTAAATTGGCGGATGAAGCGTTTGGCATCAATCATATACTTGTTAGCAACAAGCAAGTTTATCAGGCCATAAAATTATGTCAATCAGTTTTGCAAGAGCGGCCCATAACCACGCAGGTTTCCAGGATAAGCGCGCATGGCGCGCTTCTATTTGAGATCTCCAAGCAAGGCTCTCCGCGTGACTTTGGAAACCTCTTCCTGGTAAGGGTATCCGGCATGATCCGAACCGAACGAGATTCCGGAGCCCGAGCGGAGCGCCTCGATCATGGGGGTGGTCAGCTCAAAGCGCATGAAATGCACGGCTGAGGTTTTTTCATCGGTTGAGCGCTCAAGGTCTTCGTTGGCTATCGAGAAGACCTTGTCGTGGCCGTCTACCTGGAGCCAGATGAGGTGCTCGATACCGACCAGCTGGCCAAGCCGTTCCTTGCGCTCATCCACGTCGCCGAACTCCAGCATCGCGGTGCATTTGAGGTTGCTGCCATCGGGAATCAGCGGATTATAGGCGTCCAGTTCTTCCTGGATGGCGTCGGCTTCGAAAATCCGTTCGATACGCAGCATTTCCTGGACCTGGTATTTGACGGTCAGGCGGTCCTCGAAGTACAGCGACAGATTGGGTCCGATATCGACCCTGCGGTCCTTTTTGTGCTCGAGCACGCGCGACCTGAATTCGGGGCGTTGCTCTGCATACTGCTCCAGGCTGAACAGGTCCTGACGATTCAAGATATTCATGCTCATATTCATATTCCGTAAGCCTTTCGTAACAAGGTCAATGGATTGGTTTCCTGGTGCCTCAGCTCCAGTCCGCTGGCGATTTGTGTCGCTGCCATCGGGCAGTCGGAAACCATGTAGTCAGGCTCCATTTTTTTTGCCCGGTTGATGACGGGCCGGGCGATCTTTTGCGATTTCTCATACGTTCCGGCGCGGACGCCGTAAGTGCCGTCATGGCCCGAGCAGCGCTCTATCATTTCAACTTCGGTGTCCGGTACCAGCGACAGGATGTCTTTTGTTTTCGGCCCAATGTTCTGCACACGCTGGTGGCACGGCACCTGCCAGACGACCTTGCCCAGCGGTTGCTTGAACACGGTGTTCAACAATCCGGCTTTGTGGCGGTGCACCAGGTACTCGAAGGGATCATACATGTGCTGTTTGACCTTCTGTACACCAGGATCGTCCGGGTACATCAGAGGAAGTTCCTGCTTGAACATCAGCACGCAGGAGGGAATGCCGGCGACGATATCCCAGCCATCGTCAATCAGGCGCACGAGCTCAGGAATG
>CAMYKC010000066.1 GCA_947258865.1 uncultured Lysobacterales bacterium | reverse complement strand
GGTCGAAAAAGCCACGGCCCACCGGTGGCGATATGCGCTGGCCGGCCGGCCGCTTGACTGCGGTACATTGTGGTTCGAATCGAAAAACCTGGCGCTGGCGGGCGACTGGTGTCACGGTTCCAGGGTCGAAGGCGCATTCCTGAGCGGCGCCGCGGCGGCGGGACGGATCATGGGCAGCTCGCTGGCCCGCGGCGGCTGACCGAAACCGGGAGTCTCGTTATCCTTCGCCAACCAGGCGGCCGAAGGAGGCTCCATCGATTGGGCTTAGGTTCAAGTCCTGCAGGGCCCACCATCCAATTTCATGATTACATGGGAAATGTATTTTTCCTTCCCACCTCTTTAATGTAGGCCAAATCCACCCAGGTCATTACTTTTTCCGGCTCGAGGATTTACAGTATGGATTCAGGTTTCGAGTAAAGGCATGACAGGCAAGAAAAAAACAATTCTGATCGGATCTCCCGAATCCTATATCAATCGTGAGCTGAGTTGGCTCAGCTTTGCCCGACGTGTACTGTCCCTGGCCGAGGACGCGACGACTCCCCTGCTCGAGCGGGTGAAATTTGCCGGCATCATGGGCATGCTGTATGACGAGTTCTCCATGAAGCGCATGGGTGGGCTGCGCCGCCGGATCGAAAAGAAAAAGGTCAGCATTTCATCCGATGGACTGACGGCACAGCAGGAACTGCATGTATCGCGCCGGGAACTGCGCCGGCAAACCGACAAGCTCTGCAATCTGATCGAGGACGATTTGCGGCCTGCACTGGCCAGGGCCGGCATACCGATCCTGGAATATGAACAGCTGAATGCCGGGCAGCGGGCGCACATGCGGCAGTATTTTGACGAATCGGTCGAGCCTATCCTGACGCCACTCGCGGTTGATGTTGGTCATCCTTTCCCTTTTATCAGTAACCTGGGTCTCAATCTCGGCCTGCAGATCAATGATCGCGGGCGCAAGAAACCCCACTTTGTCCGCATCAAGGTGCCACCTAACCGGCCGCGCTGGATCGAAGTGCCCGGGGGCGGCTATATACCGATCGAGCAGGTCATCGGCAACAATCTTGATTTGATGTTTTCAACAGCTAAGCGGATCGAATTTTTTCAATTCCGGGTAACGCGTGGCGCCAAGGACAATCCATGGGACCGGATACCGGTTACTGAAGAAGAACCCGACCTGTTGCCCGGCAGTATTATCGGAATGGTGACGGCCGAGTTAAGGGCAAGGAAGTTTGCCGGGGTGGTCCGCCTGCAGGTCAGTGAGGATATGCCGGAGAGCATGCGCGCCTGGCTGACGGAACAGCTCGATGCGGATCCTGAAGACGTCTTGATCTGGAAGGGTTTGATGAACCTGACCGACCTGGTCAAGTTACAGCCGGTTGGCTTTCCGGAACTGCGTGATCCCGTGCACAAACCCGTCACCCATCCACGGCTGAAACAGCTGGACGCAAGGAACACCAACGCCATCTTTGATGAAATTCGCCGGGGAAACTTCCTGGTACATCTTCCCTATCACAATTTTGATACCTCAATTCTTCGGTTCCTTCAATCTGCCGCGCGGGATCCCGGGGTACTGGCCATCAAGATCAGCATATACCGCACCAGCAGTCAGTCGCCGATCATGCAGGCTTTGATCGAGGCCGCCCGGCGCGGCAAGCAGGTAGCCGTTTTTGTCGAGATTACGGCGCGGTTCGATGAAGCCCCCAATATCGCCTGGGGCGAAGTCCTGGAAAAAGCCGGTGTCCACGTCGTCTATGGCATGAAGCGCCTCAAGACCCATGTCAAATTGTGCCTGGTCGTGCGTGAAGAAAGTGACGGTATTCGCCGTTATGTGCATGTCTCGACCGGCAACTACCACGCGGGAACGGCACGGCTGTATGAAGACCTGGGTATCCTCAGTTGTGATCCCGACTTAACCGATAGTGTTGCTGCGGTGTTCAATGAATTGACCGGCTCCATCAGTGCGCCGGACTATGGCAATCTGCTGGTGGCTCCGCATAACCTGCGTGAGCGCTTTACCGAGCTGATCCAGCGCGAAGCCGAGCATGGCCGAGCCGGTCGGCCCTGTGGTATTCGCGCCAAGATGAATCAGCTTCAGGATACGAAAATCATTCTGGAACTGTATGCCGCCGGTCAGGCCGGCGTGCCCATTTCACTCAATGTTCGCGGCATGTGTTGCCTGCGCGCGGACGTGCCGGGATTATCCGAAAACATAAAGGTATTCAGCGTCCTTGGCCGCTTTCTTGAACATTCCCGTATTTATCGTTTTGAAAATGGGGGTGAACCGGAATTCTATATCGGCTCAGCGGACTGGATGCGGCGCAATCTCGATGCGCGCATGGAGACCATCATGCCGGTGCTGGATAAGCACATCAAGAAGGAACTGGAACACATGCTCGATGTGTACGAGAGTGACAATATGACGGCATGGGACATGTTGCCGGACAGTACCTACTTGCGGCGGACACCTGCAAAGGGTGAAGAACCCCGGCCATCGCAAGAGCGGTTCATTCGGGAAGCTGCCGGAGTAAAGGGTCAGAGTCAAGGGCCAGAGTGATCACTCTGGCCCTTGACTCTGACCCCTGCTTTCCTCTGACCCCGGCATTCTGGCCCTTTACTCTGACCCCGGCATTCGATCCCGGCTTTCCTCATAAAGGGCATCGGCCTTTTTCTGCATTCTCGCCCGTTGCTGAGGATCTCTTGGGGTGGAAGCAATGTATGAATACTGGGCATATATCCGTGCCCTGAGGCTATCGTTCCACGGAGCTACCGCAAGGGCATCATCAAAAACCCGGTACTGTTCCGCGAGCGGCATTCCGTTCAGAAACCGGTGAAACCCCATCAGGTAACGGAATTCAGCCGCCAGGGTTTGCTTTAGCCTGGCTGAGTCCTGCAAGCCTGGCTCGAGGTTTGCGAGAAATTCAGGATATGCCTCGCGTTTAAGCACAAGCAGGAAATCGTGGTTTCTTATGATTTGCTGGTCTCTTTCAAATGTGTAGTCCCATGGGTAAAAGAACTCGTAGCGGGGGTGATCCAGGCTGTTTATGGAGGCTGATCTGACCGCGTCGCGAATCACATCATCCCCGGCAACAAAATGAGGAAGTACCGCTTCGGCTGAAGTCAGGCCATACGGCACAAGGCTTTCATAGGCATCTGGATTTTCGTCGAACTGACGCTGGATCCGTTCGTAGTCGAGCGGTATTCGTTCGTTCGAGCCGATTAACAGCGTGTTGAACGGTCCACGCTTCCGGGCGGGAAGGAAATACCACAGCTGGACATGCGGAAAACTGTCGGCAAACGTCTTCAACACCATCCGGTACTGCCGGGGCGGGAGCGTCGTCGGAACCCACTGGGCCACCAGGCCACCCGGCGCCAGGTGATTCTTCAACAGATTGTAGTAATCCAGGGAATAGGAGAATCCGTTGGATGCATATTCGTCCGCGGTTTTCTCATCGGCAGAAATGACCTGGTATTTGTCTTTGGTCGTGCGCAGGAAATTTCCGATGTCGTCGACTACAATTTTCAGGCGGGGGTTGTCCAGTACGTCGTGGTTTTCCCGGGCAAATAACGCTGCGCCTGCGACGACACTGGGTTCGATTTCAACACCGGTAATTTCTTTCATCCGTGAATGGCGGGCACTTTCTCCGGCGAGAATTCCCGAACCCAGACCGACGGAGAGTTCACTCGTAACGTCGTCCAGCAGCAACTTGGGCAAGTGCGCGAGCAGTAATTGTTTGAACTCGGAGAATCCGGTGCCCCCGATCACAATGCCGTCCACGCTCATGTGTTTTTCATCGGTTCGGGGGTTTACATAAACCTTGGTCGTCGCCAACGGCCCTTCGCGGTAGAAAAGAGTCTGAAAGTCGGCCTGCTCACCGTCCGAAGGAAACTGGAAATCGACCGGTGCCCTGCTCATAGCTGCCACGCACACCATCAAGACCACCGGCAAGGTCATCCGCCATGCCGGGTGATACGGTGGCCGGGCCAGCCGCAGAACCAGGACCAGGAAACCCAGGGTCACGTTCAAAGCGGCCATGGCCAGGATTCCTTTCTGAATGCCCAACCAGCTCAGCAAAACGAAACCGGGCAACAATGCACCCAAAACATTTCCAAACGTGTTTATTGCATAAATTCTGCCGACTGACGCACCGGTCTTCTGAAGGTCCCTGACACCGATTTGGCCCACCAGGGGAAAAGTCATGCCGATCAGAATAGCCGGCACGAGCATGACCAGAAAGGCGACGCCCGTACCCGCAAAAATCAGAACGAACGCCTGGTCGGAATTCCTGATCAGATACTGGTTCAGTGATTGCGGATCAGCCAGTGTAAACAGCAGCGGCAGAGCCAGCGCAGAGAAAATACCCAGGCAGACCTGAATCCAGCCAAACAAAGCGGCCCGGTCCCGGACGCGCTTTATCAGGAACCGGATCCCGTAACCGCCGAGTGCGATACCGGTCAGAAAAGCGCTCAACATGGTGGTCAGCGCATAAGTCGAGTTTCCCAGGATAAAAACCAGCGACCGGGTCCAATAAATCTCATAAGCAAAAGAGGTCAGGCCGGACACTGCCAGGCCGAAAAGAATAATGCGAAAAGTCCCTTCACCGATGGCTTTGCCTGCCAGGGCAGTGGTTTCCGCAACAGGCGCCCTGAGGGCGCGCGGCGAGACCGGCACCCGGATCGACGCAATCCAGGCAATCAAACCGATCAATAGATTTCCGGTTACGGCAATATAAACGGGCACGTGGATGCCGTACTCGCCGATCAGGTAAAAACCGGTGACCAGGACGCCTGCCACCGCCCCGAAGGTATTGGTTGCATAAAGGGTGCTGAGGTTGACGCCCACCAGGATTTTCCGTGGCACCAGGAAGCGGGTGAGTACGGGCAGCGTGGCGCCCATCAGGAAGGTGGGCATCGCAACCAGGGCAAATGCCATCGCGAAGCGCACAATGGCAAAAACTCCCGCGGAGGAACCGACGAGTTCGTAAATGGCCGGATATGCGGGAGCGATCTGGCTTAGCAGAACATGGGACAGAAGCGCGGTCATGGCGATACCGATTTCGAGCCAGGCATAGAGGCGCAAACAATTCCGGCTTCTGTCAGCTACCTTCCCGAGGTACCAGCTTCCGCTTGCCATGCCGGTCATGAAAGCAGCCAGGACCGTGCCGACTGCAATAGCAGTTGAGCCGAACACATACATCATCATGCGCGACCAGACTACCTGGTAAACCAGTGCAAGCGCCCCGGAGACAAAGAAGAGCAACAAGATTAGAGCGATCGGCAGTTTACCCGGTTGTTGCTGTTCCATGATCGGCAAATTTGAATTTATGACGTAGCGGCCAAGGGTTTAATATATATTACCGACGATGCAAAAGATGCTTTCTGTTTCACTTCGCGACTTCAAAGTACTCACCTTCGATTGCTATGGGACTCTGATCGATTGGGAGGCCGGCATTTGGGATGCCTTCCAACCTTTAATCGCGAGTAATCGCCGGCACGATGTCACACGCGAAACACTGCTCGAGGCTTTTGCAAAATTTGAAAACCGGCAGGAGAGTGAAGCCCCGGGAATGATTTACCCCGAAGTGCTCACGCGTGTTCACGCAGCCTTGGCAGAGCATTTCGATATGCAAACCAACGCCCGGCTCGATCTCGATTTTGGCAATTCGCTGCCTTTCTGGCCGGCTTTTCCCGATACGGCAGACGCACTGAGATACCTCAAAACCCGATATAAGCTGGTCATCCTGTCCAACGTGAACCGGCTTGGATTTGCCGCTTCTAACCGTAAGCTGGGTGTGGAATTCGATGCGGTTTACACGGCGGAAGACATTGGGTCCTACAAGCCGGCACTGACAAATTTCGAGTACCTTCTCGAGCATCTCCGCCAGGGATTCGGTTTGGAAAAACGCGACATTCTGCACACCGCGCAGAGCCTGTTTCACGATCACGCACCTGCAAAATCCTTAGGCCTGACTACGGCCTGGATCGACCGGCGAAGGTTGTCGGAATCGGGAAATTGGGGGGCGACAGCGCGGATCGATGAATGCCCTGATCCCGACTTTTTGTTCCATTCAATGGGAGAAATGGCGTCGGCGGTTGCCGGCGAACCTGGTCGGTAGAGCCTATGACGACTTACTGTGATTTCGCTATTGGCAGTGTAATTCACGGGCCTTACCATGACCGTGAATACGGTTTTCCCCTTGAAGACGAAACCGGTCTGTTCGAACGCCTGTTACTCGAAATCAACCAGGCGGGGCTGAACTGGGAGCTGATCCTGAAGAAACGCGAAGGCTTGCGTGCCGCCTACAGCGGTTTCGATGTTGATACCGTGGCGGATTACGGCGAGAAAGACCGCATTCGCTTGCTAGGCGATTCCCGGATCATTCGTAACAAGCTCAAAGTCAATGCGGCCATCGTCAACGCACAGGTCATCCGGGGTATGCGTGAAAGCCATGGTGGATTTTCCCATTGGCTGCGCGCGCACCACCCGCTCGCGAAAGATGAATGGGTGAAGCTGTTTAAAAAAACCTTCAAGTTCACCGGTGGTGAAATTACCGGAGAGTTCCTGATGTCGATCGGTTACCTGCCGTCCCCGCATCGAAAAGACTGTCCGGTCTACAAAGAAATCGTTTCATTGAATCCGCCCTGGATGGAGGTCGAATAGTGGCAAAACTCACTCCGCAATCCTGGCTGGTCGCCGCAGGGCGGCCTCAAGAGCCGGGTTCCCCGCTCAATGTTCCGCCGGTCCCGGCCTCGAATTATTCCATGGGCGGAAAACGTGTTTATTCGAGGGATGGCAGTACGCCCACCTGGGAGGCTCTCGAAGAAATCGTCGGCGGTCTCGAAGGAGGCGATGCCATCGCCTTTTCGTCGGGGATGGCGGCTGCCGCTGCAGTTTTCGATCAACTGGATGCGGGCGCGCTCATTACGCTGCCTTCCGATTGCTACCAGGGCGTGGCCGGCTTGGCTCTGGATGGCGCAAGCAAGGGCAGGTGGCGGGTGGAGCGCATCGCCGTCGAACAGACTACGGCTTGGGTCGAAGCAGCCTCGAAGGCTGATCTTCTGTGGCTGGAGTCGCCTTCAAATCCCCTGCTGGCGATAGCCGACCTGAAAACCATCTGCGCCGCTCCCCGCAAACCGGGGGCAATCCTGGCCGTCGACAACACCTTCGCAACGCCGTTGAACCAGTCGCCGTTGAAACTGGGCGCGGATGTCAGCATGCATTCGGCCACCAAGTTCATAGGCGGACACTCGGACCTGCTCGCGGGCCTGCTGGTGACGAAAGATGCGGCCCTGCTTGAAAACTTCAGGCAATCTCGAACGCTGGGCGGCTCCACGCCGGGCGCGCTGGAGGCCTTCCTCGCCGTCCGCGGGTTGCGGACGCTGGCTCTGCGATTGGCAACGGCCCAGGAAAATGCCGGCCGCCTGGCGCAGTGGCTGGAGTCGCATCCGGGCGTTGAACTCGTCCGTTATCCCGGTCTGAAAAGCCATCCGTCTCACGCGATGGCTGCCGGGCAACTCGATGGCTTCGGCTCGATGATCTCCTTCGATGTCAAAGGGGGTGCGGATTCGGCGGACGAGGTCTGCCGCCAGCTACGGCTAATCCGTCATGCAACCAGCCTGGGTGGTGTCGAGTCCACGATGGAGCGCCGGGCAGCCAACGAGGGACAGGAATACCTGCCGGACGCCCTGCTGCGCCTGAGCGTGGGTATTGAATCTTTCGAAGATCTGCGCGCCGATTTGGCAACGGCGCTTGCCGTGGTATCGGAGTGAACGGCTGTTTTACAATGGCAGACAGCACCAGACGCAAAGAGGAACGATAGCCATGTCAAAACGGGATGAATACATCGCAAAGATGAAGCAGCAGCTCGACGATCTGAATAGCCAGATTGGCGAGCTCGAAACCAAAGCAAAGGCCGGCCAGGCGGAGTTCGGCAAGAAGTACGAAGAGCAGATGGCCAATCTTCGCGAGCTGTCAAGCACAGCGAAAGCAAAGATGGATGAATTAATGGAAGCGGGTGAGGATAAATGGGAGGCCCTGATTACCGAGGGTGAAAAAGTACATAAAGCCTTTGTCCATTCGGTCAATTATTTCAAGTCACAACTGAAATAGGCCCGGCGGCTGGTTCCAGATATCCTGGTGAAGAGCGCGGGCCGTGGTGATCGTCGTGCCCGCGATGGGTACGACCGCCAGCTTCTACCAGCCATTCGCTGAAGAACTCGCCGGTCTTGGATTCAGCGTCATTTTGCCTGAACTTCCCGGTACCGGCGCGAGCCACCCGCGGCCCTCATGGAAAGTGAATTATGGATACCGCGATTTGGTGGAGGGTTACCTGCCGGGGATTGCCAGTTCAGCGCGTGAGATCGTGCCGGATAAGCCGGTGGTGGTTATCGGCCACAGCCTTGGCGCCCACACCGGGGCCCTGGCCGCGGCGCAGGGAAAGCTCGAGGTCGATGCACTGGTCATGGTTGCGGGCGGGAATATTCATTTTCGCAACTGGTCCGGCGCTGCGTCGGCCAAGGTCTATGGGGTCGCTGTCTTGTTCCCGGCACTGACTTACATTTTTGGACATTTGCCCGGGCAGCATGTCGGTTTTGGGGGACCCCAGGCCCGCACATTGATTCGCGACTGGGCAAAAATAATCCGCACGGGCCGCTTTGACCATATTGCTGGCACCCTGAATCCATCCCTGATTCCTGCATTGAGCATCGCTTACGAAGGCGATGATTTCGCGCCTGTCGAATCGGTGAGGGCGCTGTCGGTACTGGTCGGTGCGGAAATGCAAATCGTGCCGGTGAGCTGGCCCGGGAGTCCCCATTCAGCCTGGGCCAGAAATCCGCAGGAAACAGTGGGTCTAATCGATGATTGGCTGGTCCGTTCCGTACTATAATCCCCATCGCCATTCCCGCAGGAGACCGTCTTGACTTTGTTCAGAGCAGATATGAGCGCCATCCCTCGCACACTTCATGAGATTTGTATCACTTGCAGCAATTGAAAACAGCAGTAGTTTTCTGTTTGCTGACGGTCTTCGTGGCCCCCGCCGCCGCCGAAATCGACGGTGGGGGGGTGCTGGAAGAGATCGTTGTTACAGCCACCCGTATTCCAAGCGATTTGGTGAGTTTGCCCTTCGCGGTGGGCCGTGTCGGCAAGGAAGAGGTCCAGCGAGCACGCCAACAGCTTGGCCTCGATGAGTCACTGGCCGCGATTCCTGGCCTGTTTTTTCAGAACCGCTATAACTTCGCTCAGGATTTGAGAATCGCGATACGCGGTTTTGGCGCTCGCGCCAATTTCGGTATCCGCGGTATCCGGATCTTTGCTGATGACATTCCCCAGACTCTACCGGATGGCCAAGGCAGCGTGGATGCGATTGACCTGGGATCGGTGGAACAAATCCAGGTCATCCGAGGCCCTTTTTCCGCCGTGTACGGCTCCGCATCGGGTGGCGTGATCGACATCCGCACCGAAGACGGGCCTGACAACCCCTTCATTTCCGGTCGCATGAACCTGGGCTCCTACGGCTACCGCCAGGCACAGGTCAAGACCGGCGGGCAAACCGGCCGGTTGAACTGGCTGGCAAATTATTCCGCTACCGAATTGGATGGTTACCGGGACCACGCGGATTTCGAGAGCAATCTATTCAACAGCAAGTTTCGCTATGACTTTGACGAAACGGCTGCGCTAACGGTGGTTTTCAATGCCGTTGACCAGCCGGTTGCGGACGATCCGGGAGGGCTGAATTCCCGCGAAGTCGATGAAAACCGCCGTCAGGCGGCGCCCCGGAACTTGCTTTACGATGCCGGCGAGGCACTCGAGCAACAGTCCCTGGGATTGGCTTTCCGCAAGAGTTTCGGCGGCGACCGGGAGTTGATGCTGCGCAATTACTATGTCCGGCGCGAGTTCAGCAACCGGCTGCCATTCGACGTGAACAGTAACGGGCAGGGCGGCAGTGTCGACCTGGACAGAAAATTTGCCGGCCTGGGCGGCAACTACAGCTGGGCGGCAAACCTCGGCTCTCTCGCTCACCAGTTGGTGATCGGGTTCGACTACGATGCGCAGCGCGATCACCGCCGGCGTTTTGGCAACGACCAGGGCGTGCTCGGCTCCCTTACCACCAACCAGGACGAGGATGTCACCACGAAAGGGCTGTATATCCAGGACGTAATCGACCTGGCCGAAACCCTGGCTTTGACGCTGGGCGGGCGTTTCGATGACATGGAATACGAGGTCAGTGACCGGACCGGCAGCGGTGGATCCGGCCGGCGAGGTTTCAAAGAATTCAGCCCGGTAATCGGCTTGAATTGGGCGCTGCGGGAGACGGTAAATCTGTACGCTAATGTTTCCAGTTCATTCGATCCCCCTGCCACCACTGAACTGGCCAACCCGGATGGCCCCACTGGATTCAACCAGGAACTGGAATCACAAACGGCCACGAACTACGAATTGGGCGTCAAGGGACTGGTGGCCGGCCGTCTTCGATACGAGCTGGCCCTTTTCCATATCGACGTGAAGGATGAGATCGTGCCCTTCGAACTGGAGGGCTCCGGCCAGTCGTTCTTCCAGAACGCCGGCAGCTCGACGCATGATGGCCTGGAAGCGGCACTGAGCATGCAACTGGCGGCGGGGCTGACCGGAACGGCGACCTACACGTGGTCTGACTTCACATTTGACCGATTCCGCGGGGTGAACGATGCAGTTTACGACGGCAACCGGATACCCGGTGTACCGGAGCATCTGTTCAACCTGGGGCTGGCATGGTCCCATCCTTCGGGTGTCTACGCCGGATGGGACATTCTCTACGCAGGAAGTTTCTTTGCCGATAACGCCAACCAGGTCAAAACCGACAGTTACGTCGTCTCGAACCTGCGGGCTGGATTCAGATGGTCGCGGAAGCAGTGGCTGTTCGAGCCCTTCGTCGGGGTCAACAATCTGTTCGACGAAGAATACCTGGGAAATGTTCGTCTGAACGCATCATTCGGTCGATACTACGAGCCGGCGCCGGAGCGGAACATCTATGGCGGGCTGACCCTGCGTTACGGTTTCTGAATTTCGGCGGCCCACCATGGCCGCGATCCGCTGCATGGCGGCTTTCAACATTTGCTATTCTTGACTCCAACATGAAAGAGAAAACAGTCAGACATTGGTCCATGGCTGATATATCAGCTAAGAAGACAACGCACCGGGTGGCTATAGCGGGCGGGCAAATCCGCATTGGGAAAAAAGCTTTTGATCTTCTGAGGGAAGGCAGATTACCGAAGGGCGATCCCCTGGCCATGGCGGAAATCGCCGGCATCCAGGCCGCCAAGCAGACCCCTTCGCTGATACCGCTGTGTCACCCGATTTCCCTGAACCGGGTCATGATCCACTCCGTTTTGAGGCCTGAAGATTATTCCGTCGAACTCTTCTGCGTCGCGGAAATCGCCGAGAAGACCGGCGTTGAAATGGAAGCTTTAACCGGCCTTTCGGTCGCTCTGTTGACGATCTGGGACCTGACCAAGCCAATCAACGCGGCACTCGAGATCACCGATACCCGCCTGCTGTACAAATCAGGCGGAAAGCGGGGGACCTGGATTCATCCGGAAGGGCTGCCGGACGAAGTCGAGGCTCTTCTCGCGGATCTGGAAGGATTGCCTTAAGCACCATTCGATGGGGGCGGGCTCAGCCCTCGATCTCTGATTAACCTCAAGAGAGGTGCCGGGGGTTTGTATGCAGGGCCTTCATCTGTCGGGAACAGATGAAGAGCGCACAGGGATGTCTTGAGCGTGCCCTGAAAACAAACTCCGGCACCTTTTTTTAATACAGAACTGAATCTCGGGCTGAGCCCGCTACCAAAGGCAGCCTCAAACAGTGCTGGCGCAGCGCTGGCAGTTTACCCACTCGGCATCGCCGCTGGCGTAGTACTCCTTTTTCCAGATCGGCAGCCGTGCTTTGGCCTGGTCGATGATGTAACGGCAGGCGTCGAATGCTTCGCTGCGATGTGGCGAGGAAACACCGACAACAACTGCCACTTCAGACAATTCCATCAGACCGCTGCGATGGATCGCGTAGGCGTTGTTGACGCCAAAACGCTCAATCGCCTCAATGATGATCCGTTTTCCTTCCTTGATGGCGAGTGGTTCGTAAACCTCGTATTCGAGCCGCAGTACCTGCTGCCCTTCGTTGTGATCCCGCACCCAGCCGTCGAACTGCACGTAAGCGCCACAGGAACGGTCCGCCAGGTAATTTCGCAGCGTGTCCACATCGATGGGCTGCCCGGTAATTTCGAAGCCATTCATCCGCCCGCTACCGGTGGGAAAAACAGGACTTCATCGCCATCGGTCAGCCGGGTCTCCCAGTCCGACATCTCGTCATTAACGGCGACCAGAGAGGCTGAATAGTTTTGCAGGGCAGCATGGCGCGCGGAACACTCGCTGAACAACGCGGCGGGTGTTGCCGCGCTGGTTTCCAGGATTTCCGTAGCGATTCCGGTGGCTTCGCGGAAAGCAGCGAAATACCGAACCTTGATGTTCATTCCGTCAACCTCCAAGGCGATACATTTCTACCTTGCGCTGGTCGTGGCCTGGCTGGTCCCGTTCTTCACTGTATCGGTCATTTCTTTTCACCCAGACCGAGTGAATTCGCCGGCGCAATTCCTCCGGGCTGTCAGCATGGCGGATCATCGGCATCAGATTGGTGCCCTTGCTCGAGAACAGGCAGGTATAGAAAATCCCGTCGGCGGTAACACGGGCCCGGGCACAACCGCCGCAAAACGGCTGTGAAATGGAGCTGATAAAGCCGATTTCCCCCTTGCCATCCTGGTAAGCGTAGCGACGGGCAGTTTCAGCAGCACTGGCAGATGACAGCGGGCTGATTCGCCATTTACGGTTAATTTTTTCGACCCACTCGGAATTGGGTACAACGTCGCTCTTATTCCAGTGATTACTGTTGCCCACATCCATGAATTCGATCAGGCGCACCCGGTGCGGTGTGCCACGAAAGTGAGCGAGCAGGTCCATGATCGTATGGTCATTGACTCCGCGCTGAACGACGGTATTGATTTTCAACTGCTCGAATCCAGCCGCCTCAGCAGCCGTAATGCCGGCCAGGACCTGGTCCAGACTGGCCTTGCCGCCGCTCATGCGGGCCAGCACTTGCTCGTCCAGCGTATCCAGGCTGACCGTAATACGGCCCAGGCCGGCATCTGCCAGGTCTTTGGCCAGGCGGGGCAACATCACGCCATTGGTCGTCAGTGCAATGTCGTCGAGCCCCGGTATGGCAGCGAGTTGTTCGACCAGGGCGGGAAGACCGGGCCGCAGCAGAGGTTCGCCGCCGGTGAGACGAAGCTTCCTGACGCCCAACTGGACGAAGGCCCGCACCAGGTTCTCGATCTCGTGATCGGTCAGCAGTTTCTCCAACGGCAGAAAAACGCCCTGGCCCTGCAGCGAATCCGCCGGCATGCAATAGCTGCAGCGGAAATTACAGCGATCGATCACAGACATGCGCAGTTCACGTAGCGGTCGCTGCAAACGGTCCAGTGAAGGGACCGTTTCAACAGATTTCAACGGAATGCGCATGTCCATCAGGGTTACCCTTCAATCCTCAATTTGCTTCTGCAACTGGGCTTTTTTCACGGCCTGGTGGTGCTCCAGAGTGCGGCGGTAAACATTGACGACCTTGTCGATGCCGCCGGACTCGAGCACACCGTTGTTACCTGCCGCCACGAAGGTTGCGTAGATACCGGATGCGGTCATCAACGCGCCTGAGACCATGACAGGATCTATTTTCTCGTCCTTGAGCTGGTTGGCCAGCTCTATGAACTTGTTCGTGCAATGCATGTGTTGTTCTTCTTGATCGCTCACTATGAGTACTCCGGCAAGGGTTTCAAGTGCATCATTGTATTCAGAATCGGATCAGTTGTCGCAGCTGAATCCGTCCAGGATGGTCAGCCTGGTGAGGTCCAGGGTTCCAGCGGGAAAGCCTTCCTCTTCCGGTTCGAAATGTGCCGTCCCGTTATCGCAATCAAGCTCGAGTTCGAGGGATCCCCAGGGTTTCAGTTCGACTTCAGCGGGATCGAAACCGGGTCCGAACACGCCGCCCAGCGTGGTCAACATCTCGTTGAAAACCAGCTTGCCTTCGGTGATTTCCCCGATCCCGAAAAACCAACGTCGATTACCCTCGACGTCATAGCTGAACCAGTACACGAGTATCCGCTGATCGAAAAGCACCTCCAGCACGTAGCCTTCACCGGAATGGGTGGGGTCATACCAGGAGCCGCTTAGCCGTGCCGCCTCGAGCACCGGCGGGCCAAAATCGGCACACTCGATTCCCATGACTCGCGACAGTCTGGTGAGGTTCATCCGTCCCTGCCTGCGGTCGCCACCATCCCGGTCGATCACCCAGTTCATCGCGCCTGAATCGCACGATGACCAGATAAAACTGGCGGAGCCGATGGGGGTTGCCACGACCTTGTCTGGGTCGAACCCCGGGCCGAATTCACCACCGGACATCTGTAACAAGTCCGGGAACAGAATACGGTTGCCACGGATCATGCCTTCCGCTATGTACCAGTCTTGCCGGCCTTCCGTATCGTAGGTAAACCAGTACATGACAGCCCGGTTGCCGGCCAGGATTTCGAGCATGAATCCTTCACCATTCCGGTCCACATCGAACCAGGCGGCGGACGTTCCGGCCTCAACCGTGAATGGATCTCCCAGAATCTCGGAGGTGACCAGGAATTGAGTGGTACTATCGACGCCGCCGTTATCATTGACATCGTTGCCGAGGCGGGCTTCGTAGCCTGCCCAGGCGCCCGCTTCCCAGCGTGCCACGGTTGATGGATCGGCGTCACCGCGAACCCCGGTCATGTCAAAAGCGCCCAATTCCAGGCTGGCCGATACAGCGCCCTCGATTTGCTCCAGGTTGGTTTCATTGGACAAAATGGTCAGATCGAATTCCAGCGCATCGTCACGGTACTTCGAGTAGCCACCAGGTGTGCCACCGGGACTGTCCAGCCACCGCGGATCGCCAAATATCGAATTCAGATTGTTTTCGCCAACCGTTGTTGCACGCTCCAGGCTCAGCGTGAGGGCCGGCTGGCCGGGTAAAGTTGTGACAGTTCCGTCGGTCCGCCAGCGCATCGGCTTATCCCAGGCAATCCACGCAATGTATTCACGATCCAGCTGTAGCGGCTGAGCCTGAAAGGTATGGAGACTGCGGCTGAGGGCATTGGCCGTGTCCCATTCCGACTCGAAAACCACTGCGCCGGTGGCCTTGTCCGTCAGACTTATCGCAACGATGGAGGGCGGCCCGGCCTGCTGATAGTAGGCCACGGCGAAGGTCTGTGCGAGTTCGGTTCTGACCCGCTCCACCTCCGAATCCGGTAGGATGAACCCGTCGTGGCCGTTTCTTGACAGGCCCCCGTAATCGCCGCCCTGGCCGGGCAAACCGGGGTGATTTCCGCCGGAAGGCTCGATCTCGAGTGTCCAGGACGGAACCTGGTAGGCGTGGGTGAAGAATTCGTCAGTTGTGCCGATTCCCGAGTTCCATGGAACATTGTTGGACGATGAGAAACCGTAGAATTTGCCTGCCGCAAAGCTGTTGTGATGGTTGCTGAAGGTGCTCAGGAGTTTTTCCGTCAACTGCGCAAGGCGTTGATTGCTGTTTCGGCTCCAGAAATGAACTTGCGAGAAAGAATGCATATCGGTGTACATACTGAGCTGCCCGATCGGCCCGAGCTGGGCTGCCGCGTCCAGGGCCATGGTCTCCGGTTCGGAATGCTGGGAGGCTCCGTGGTGGACAAGACTTTCGCTGTCGTTCGAGGAACGGCGAGGCATAGTGGCCCAGTACGGCGGATTGTTGCGATTCAGATCGACTCCAAGCAAGTGATCGCCCTGGGTTGACAGGTCTTCATCGGGCCCGAGCATGTTTTTGCGGCGCATGCGGCCATCGCGGGGAGAGGACCCGGGATCGTCGGGGTCGGTGCCCAACCAGTTGCGGCGCGGAAATCGCTGGGTTTGCAAGAACCCATCGATGTTCAGAACCGGGATGATCAGAATGTTCGCGTTGTCCCTGAGATAACTCAGCAGGTGGTGGTCCTCTTCAGACAGGGAAATCAATTCGATTATCCCGGTTGCAACTTCCGGAGATTGCCACTCGCGCGCGTGGATTCCGCCGTTTGTCAACATGGCGTGTTCAGGCAGGCCACGGACGGTTTGTCGATCGGGATCACCCAGTTGGTAAAGCCAGATGGTGCGGCCCTGGCGAGTGGCGCCAATTTCGACGGCGTGGACCCAATCCGTGGTTCCGGCGAGGTCCTGGTGACGCATATGGAGGCCGTTGTATGTGCGAAATCCATCGAACGGCAGGGGCGTCTCGACGGGGATCGGTACCGGGTAGCCGAGCGCAATCTTCGTATCATCGCTGACAGGCGCATTTTCCACCCATTCAACGATGCGGGGCGTCTGGGCTTCGAGACCGGACCAGCCGGGTAAAAGGCAGCAGCCAAGAATTGACAGAGTGCAGGCCAGATGCAGCTTCATCGCTCACTTCTCACCGACGTGAGCGATTTCGAACCCACCGCCAGGGCCGCTCTGCGGGACGCAAGGCCCTGGTTCTCCGCCGCGAGTCTGGACAGATGCGCACGCACACCAGGATCGGGGCTGGCAGACAACAGCAGTGCGGCGGATGCCCCCAATTCCCGCTCCCCAAGCGTGCTGAACAACAACGATACGACATCCGGTTGATCCATCAGCCCGGGGCCGAGTTCGGCCATGGCCAGGGAGGCGTTGACCGGCCCTGCCTGCTCCATGGAATGCGCGAGGATGTCCTTGATCTGCCAGTCTTCGAAGGAGCTTGCTGCTTGCCTCAACGCGACAACTAAATCGGGGCCATTGCCCCGGGCAACAGACTGTTGCACCAGTAAGTGGTCGTCAAGGAGGATGCCCGCTCTGGCCGCGATGATCGTGAGCGATGGCGAAGCTGGCAACTGTTCCAGAGCGAGTACTCCAACCTCTTTGAGCTGCGGACCGGTCGCGGAATCGAGTGCTTCCGCAAAACCCCTGCGTTGAACTGTTCCGGCAGCAAGGTAAGCCTCCAACCAGACCTTTGCACCCTGCTCGAGTAGCCGGGTCGATCGCATCCAGGCTGATTGACGCTCCCATTCACTGGCGGTCCCGGCTGCAGCGGCGCGGATATTGAACAGGGGAACACCGGCATAGGTATGGTGATCATGCGGTACAAGAGTCCGGGGCTCGTAGCCAAGCAAGTGATCGATCACTTCGGAGCCGACCGACCCCGGGGGTAAATCGGCCAGGCCCTGTGCAAAGGTAAAAAGGACATATTCCCTGGCCGGGACGGGCAAATCCCCATCGTCTTCAAGGGCGGCCAGTGCAATCAGCAACTCGCTTTGACGGCCCTCCCGGGCAAACTGGAAAAGCGGTTTGAGTATGGCCGGGGCTGCGCCCGTTTGAGCTGCTTCAAGGGCGGCTGGTCGGGTCCAGTTGGGCTCCGGCATGATGTCTCGAGCTTCCGCAGGCAGCCATACCATTGCCAGGCAAGCACATAAGATGCTGATACAGGTTATATTCATGCTGGAATCCCAATTCGCCGAATATTCAAGAGACCGTGTGCGAACCTATGATATGACAGTTTCCCGGTTTTACACGCCAAAAACGGTGATTGCTTTGTCTGGCCCGATCAGCCGAAAATGGTGTGATTGTCGCAGTAACGGTTCAGAAAGGAGAAATAATGAGCGGATGTGTTACCGCATTGGAGTACGAAGGCGGGATTGTAGCAATTGACAGCGGAATGGTCCGGCCTCAGATGGCTGCCTGTTATCTGCTCGAAACCGACTCCGCCATTGCCGTGATAGAAACCGGCAATACGCACAGCGCCGAGCGAATATTGAACATGATTGCCAGTCGTGGAAGGCAACCGCAGGAAGTAAGCCACGTGATCGTGACGCATGTGCACCTCGATCATGCCGGGGGTGCGGGAACGCTGATGCAGCACCTGCCGGGTGCTTCCCTGGTTGTCCATCCACGTGGCGCGCGGCATATGATCGATCCCTCCCGGTTGGAGGCCAGCGCCCGGGCTGTCTATGGCGACAGCGAGTTCGACGCCATGTATGGCTCCCTGGTGCCGGTTCCCGAAGAAAGGGTGCTGGTGATGGATGACCAGGAAAGTCTAATGGTTGGAAATCGAAATCTCCTGTTCATGGATGCCCCGGGTCATGCCCGTCATCACTTCACGATCTGGGACGAACACAGTCGTGGCTGGTTCGCCGGCGATACTTTCGGTCTTTCGTATCGTGAGCTCGATACTGAAAATGGCAGTTTCATCTTTCCAACTACGACCCCCATCCAATTCGATCCGCCGGTCCTGATCTCGTCTATCGGGCGCATGATGGAAAAGGAGCCCGAGAACATGTATCTGACCCACTTTGGCCGGGTCCGGGACCTTCATCGTTTGGCAGCGGACATGCGTTCCAGCGTCCTGAAATTCGTTGAATTCGCAGAGCGCTTCGAAAACGAAGAAGAGCGCGGTCAAAAGATTGAATCCGCCATGATGGAATGGCTTTTTCATCGTGCTCGCAAACATGGCGTCCGGTGCGAGGATGAAAAACTGTACGACCTTCTTATCGGCGATGTGACCCTGAACACGCAGGGGATCGAATTCTGGCTGGATCACGGGCGCGAATGATTGCGCGACTTGAATAAGTTGGCCCTGCGGCAAGGAAGCCGCAGGGCCGGTTCAGAAACGGGCTCGCCGGTCAGACGATGATCAGGGAGAAAATGACGATCCCGCTCCTGGATTACAATCTGGATCCTGTCTGAACTAGCTCATCTCCTGAGATTACGAATTTTTGCCGGGCTGCATATGACCGAGATGGACTATGCAATCTCCAGAGTGGTTGCAAGAAATATTGACGGATAACACTCACGAATGGTTGTGTCTTAAGTCATGGGTTGCGATGAACCGAAACAGAATGGCGTTAAGCTGAATGCAACGGCCGCCCGCCAGACAGCACGTTCACGGCCTAACCGAAATATTTGAGTTTGTTCTTGTACGAACGTGACAGTTTGAGCGTGTGGCCGCTTTTTAATGTCAGGAAATATTCCCCATTGATGTGCGCCCGCATTTCCCGTACCTGGTTGACGTTGACAATGGTCGAGCGGTGAATACGTTGCAGGATCTGCGGATCCAGTTGCTGTTCGAGTTTTTTCATGGTCATGCGCAGGATATGGGTCTCACCACCGGCGTGCACGCACATGTAATCGCCGGCGGCATCGATCCATTCGATTTCAGGTTGCGGAATCCAGGTGGTTCGGCCCCCATCCTTGATGGCCAGTTTTGAAGCCTCGGCTTTTTTCAAACCCTTTACACCTCTTTTGTTCAATTCGCTCATGCTGCGCACTGTCTCCCCCGTAATCTGTCCGACAAGTTTGAGCAGGGACTCCTTGTGCTTTAGGGCGCGTTTCTGATCACGGCTCTTCCTGACCCTTTGCAGAGCCTCTGCCAGCCGGCTGTCTTCGATAGGCTTGAGCAGATAATCCAGTGCATTGGCATCGAACGCCTTGATGGCGAAGTTGTCGAACGCGGTTACAAAAACAATGGCCGGCATGGATTCGGCCGAAAGCCCCCTCAATACATCGAAACCATCCATTCCCGGCATTTGGATATCGAGGAACACGAGATCCGGAACCTCGTCGCGAATGAGTTTCAGAGCTTCGCGTCCATTTCGTGCCTCACCGATCACCTCGAGGTCATCGACTTCACCTAGACGATATTTCAACCCCCGGCGGGCGAGGGCCTCGTCGTCAACGATGATGGTTCTGAGCACGTCTTTCATTGCCGTCTAAAAGCATATCATCCCTGGATTTTCCCGCAATCAGTTCCTCGATAAACGATGGTCTCAGCCAATTGATCAGCCTGGATTCGATCACTGCCTTCGAGGTTTGCGAACGTGCGGGCTACCTTGAGTATGCGCTGACCGGCTCGATGGGACAATCCCATTTTGCTCGCGGCGCTTACAACCGGCCGCCTGGGTTTGGCCATTGTGGAGATTTCCAGTGTGTGGAAACCATAAGGTTGAGATTTTCGGGTCATCATCCTCGCTAACCACTGAGATGCGCCGGCTCTATCGGCGTATTGAGGATCAACGGGGTTCCCGGGTATCATCATTCCCTAAAGCCAAGAGATGGGGCCGTAGCTCAGCTGGGAGAGCGTCGCGTTCGCAATGCGAAGGTCGGGAGTTCGATCCTCCTCGGCTCCACCAAATTTTACTGCCCCCGCGGTTGGTCAAATAGGCCGAAGGCACTGCCATAATCAGGTAAATCAGATGAGCGAATGTCGTAAAATCCAGATCGCTTCTCGACCGAGTGCCCCCGGAATTCCGCCGTGCATGGTTCAGGCGCTTGCTGGTGGAGGAAAACCTCTGGGTCTGTGAATCAGGCCTGTCGGTTTCCGACCACCGCGTCCATTTCCGTCTCGATCAGCCAGTCGGGATCGATGAACGACGCCACCATTATCGTGCTTGCTGGGCGGATATCAGAGAAGAATTCCCCGTGAACCCGTGCTACCGCTTCCCAATCCTCGCGCCGGGTCAGCATGATGCGGGTGCGAATGATGTCCTCGCGGGTGGCGCCGAGCTGCTCCAGGGCCGCCACGGAAATTTCGAAACACCGCCTGGCCTGGGTTGCCGCGTCACCGGCGCCCACGGCTTTGCCGTCCGGCCCCAGCGGCGCTGTTCCCCCGACCGCGATGATGTTCCCGATCTGGACGGCCCGTGAGTAGCCGACGATCGGCTCGTAGGGGCTGCCGGAAGTCACAGTTTTTCGCTTGGTCATGACGTGCGGTCCTGAAGGTGGATTGCCGGACATGTTAACAGCTTCCCGCTCGCCGGCTTTACGCCGAATGCGGGCGCAGGACTTGCTCGTAAAACCGGTCGAACAGATGTCAGGCTGAAAACCAAAAAGGCATAATGCCAATCGCTGCAAGGAGACAAACAATGGATTATGGTTTTCATCGCGTGCTCGAGCCGCCCGGCGTCATTCCCCAGGCTGCCTGGAAGGTGGATTCCGCGCCCGTGTTGCTGAGGCCTACCGAGGTACTTCTTCGTGTCTCGATGCTCAATCTCGATTCGACCGGCATGGCGCAGATGCATCGGGCAGGCAGGGACATTGGCGCTCAGGTAATGGATATCGTTCATGAGCGCGGCAAAATGCATAACCCGGTGAGCAATTCGGGCGGTGTTCTGGTCGGCACTGTAAAGGAAATCGGACCGGTAGTCGGTTCCGGTTTCACACCATGCATCGGGGACACAATTATCCCGCTGGTGTCGACCTCGACAATTCCGCTGCACCTCGATTCGGTGCAAAGAATCGCCGGCGATCAACTTTTGGTCGAGGGTACCGCAGTGCTTTTTGACGGCATGGCATACGCGCCGGCGCCGACCGATATCGCGCTTCCGGTGGCGCTGTCGATTCTCGATATTTCCAGCATCGTTCCCCAGGTCTATCGGCACATCAACCCTGGCCAGACCGTACTCGTGCTGGGGGCTGGAAAGAGTGGCGCCACGGCCATGGCTGCTATCCGCAAGGTGGCTGCCGACGCCCGGGTGATCGCCCTCGATCCGGACCCGGCGGCACTCGATCGAATGGCCGCACTGGGCCTGGCCGATGTGACCATCGAGGCCGATGCCACCAAGCCGGAAGCGACCCTTGAACGAGTCGAGAAAGCGACTTCCGGCGCACTCTGCGACGTGGTCTTCAACTGCGTCAATGTGGCTGATACTGAGGCCACCTCCATTATTTGCGCTCGCCGCAATGGCACGGTAGTTTTTTACTCCATGGCCACGCGCTTCGACAAGGCAGCGTTGGGAACCGACGCGACTGACAACGACGTGCGCATGGTCATAGGCAACGGGATTGCCGAGGGCCAGGCCGAGCTGGCACTGGGCCTGTTTCGCGATCGTCCGGAGCTGCTGGGCTGTTTTGGGGAAAGCAAGGAAGTTGACTGGCCCGAATCTGGGTGAAACATTAGTGACCCTGGATTTGGCATGAAAGCGGATCGGACAAAATCAAGCACACGTCGCTCAATTCGCGCAACGGAACTCAGCCAAATGATGGAGTGAGTCGATGGTGATCAACCCAGCGGGGATTATCGAAGCCGTGGATCATGAAAAGTACCTGCTGGTCAAGGGCAAGTCCGGGCTGGGCAACCGCATCCTGTTTCTGCTGTCAGCGCTTCTTTATGCGCGACTGGCTGGCCGGAGCCTGCTGGTTGACTGGAGCGACCCGACCTATTCCGGCAGCGGGGCCGATATTTTTCCGATGTTGTTCGATTGTCCTTCGGTCCAGCCGCCGTCGAGCCTTCCGGCTACGGATTCCGTCCACCCTTCCATCTGGCGCCGGCAACTGAACCGGTCTGCGCTGGATATGGCCCGGCAATACCGGCCCGGCCTGGAGTACGATCCTGACATCTGGCGTGAATTCTCAGCCGACCTCAGCAGACTGGACTACCCTGAGGACATCCTCGTGGCCTGGTGTTATTTCGATCAGATCCACTGTTTCCGCCGGCATCTCACCGGGCGCTACGCCGATTGGCGCCGGGCGCCGGTCAAGACGATTCTGAAGACCTTGTTGCGTGAGGAACTCGCTCCCCAGGCCGCCGTCCGGGATCGAATCGAGCGTTTCAAGAGCGAGCATTTTCGAAGCGGGATGGTGGGTGTACACGTCCGCTACACGGACAAGCGCACCCGCTTGCGGGCGCTTCGCAGAAGGCTGGACCGCTTGCTCATGCGCAGTCCCGGCCTGCGCATCTTCCTCACCACCGACAGCGCCTTCATCAAGGCGGAGTTCCAGACCGCTTACCCCGGTATTTGCATGACGCCGAAGCGGTATCCGGCGGACGCGACTCCGATGCATCGCGCCGACCATCCGGACCGGCCTGAACTGGCGATTGAAGCCCTGGTCGACATGTACTTGCTGGCAGCCTGCGACTACCTGATCCTCGACGAACGGTCATCGTTCTCCTATGTCGCCGGCCTGCTTACAGATGCGCCCGATGCCAACGTGTTCAACCTGCAGCCCGGCCTGTGGCTGCCAGCCCGTTTTCGCCATGCATTGTGGCTCGGCTTTCACCGGCTGCGGCGGTTGACCGGATAGATTCAACCATGCCGGATAAAGGGCTCTGACCCCTTTATTTCAAGGGTTCTGACCCCTTTATTTCCTTTATTTGCACTTGCCCGAACGGGGCAGGCTGTGCTTTAGTCAGGCTGGTTTCAACGAGGAGAACTCACATGTCATTCGATTTCGCCAAAACCATTGCCCTGGTCAAGGGCGGCCTGATGGATCCACAGGCCACCTGGAACAGCTACCTCGGCGAAAATCCGGACTGGCAGCAAACCGCCGTGGTCCTGACCGGACCGCTGATCGTCGCCAATGTCCTGTTAAGCCTGCTGCTGTCCCGCATGCTCGGTGGCTTCGCGTACTACGGATACGCCAGCAGTTTCCCGGCGGCCCTGGTCGTTGGCCTGATCATGGCGGTGATTGGTTTCATGGTCGCGGTGCTGGTGTTCAATTTCATGGCCGGGCCTTTCAAAGGCCAACCCGATTTTTCAAGGGCGTTCGCCGCCGTCTCTTTGGCGGCCATTCCCGCCTGGGTAGCCGGCATTGTGGGCGCCCTGATTCCCTGGGTCGGCTGGATGATCGCGCTGGCCGGCGGAATCCTCTCGCTGGTCTACCTGTACCGGATCATGCCGCTGGCACTCAAACTGCCGGACGATAAACGCCTGGTTCACTTTATCGTGTCTCTGGTCATCATGATCATCCTGAACGCCATTCTCGGTGTTTTCTTGGGCCGGTCCATGGTCGGAGACGAATGGGCGTCGGGCAAGTCTTCCACCGAACAACGATCAACCGCTTCAACCCGCGGCCCGGGTTTCATCGGTGAGCTTCAGCGCCAGGGCGAATTGATGGAACAGGCGGGTTCGGATGTGTTCGATCCCCCACCGGACGGTAAACTGACCGAGGAACAGGTCGAAACCTATGTCGGCGTACTGCGTAAAACCCGTGCTGTGCATGAAAAGTATGCCGAGGATATGAAGCGGATGTCCGAGGAGCTCGAGGCAAAAAAGGAGGCAGGCGAACAGCCGTCAGCAGCGGACCTGTCTAAAATGTACGGCGGCATCGGCAAGACCATGAGCGCCAACAACGCGGAAATTGAAGTGGTCAAAACGGCCGGGGGCAACTGGGCCGAGCACCTTTGGGTCAAAGAGCAGCTTCGCGTGGCAAGCATTCAACAAGGTGAGGGTTCGGAGGCGAACGCCCATAACTACGACCTGTACCTGCAATTCGAGGACCAGCTGTAATGTCCAGGCGCCTCACATTCATCGCGGGTATTCTGTAGGCGGCCGCATCGTTTCCGGTGCCGGTTCCCCAAACTTGGGATCGCCTTGCTACGACAACTGGCTCGTTGGAGGCTCCGGCCAGCAGTAAGA
>CAMYKC010000065.1:14307-26456 GCA_947258865.1 uncultured Lysobacterales bacterium | reverse complement strand
TCGCTATCGAGTTGGTGGGTGAATTCATGCAGAACCACATTACTGCCATCAACAAAATTTCTGGCTCCATGCAGCACATTGTCCCATGCGAGTATGACCTTTCCGGTTTGCCACGACTCGCCCAGTAGTCCTTTGCGCCCGTGACTCACCACGCCACCGGAATGCGTTTCCGGTCGCGAAACAACGAATGCAGTTGGATACAGGATGATGTACTTCAATCGGGGATAGAGTCCACCGCGCCGGTTGAGCTGCAACATGCAAGCCTGTGCCGCTATCGTAACCCGCATTTCGTCCGTCACCATGAGCCCTCCGGCTCCCGAAAAATGCTTCTGATGCAGAAATTGTTTGATCAACAAGCGAAGCTGAAGTCTGAGCGGTGTCGGCAGATTTCGGTATATCCCAATATTGCGCTCCAGAATCTCCACCCACTCAGCGGGGAAAGGAGCGTCCAAGGCTCGTTTTAATCGTATCCTGGGAATCCAGAGCGCAACCGCAATAGCGATCACCACCAACGTGAGGAATATCCAGGGGTTCATGGTGACCTAGACTAACGCCCAATGAACCAGTCAGCCAGTCTGCTCGTCCGAGTCGCTCTCAAATATTCCCTTTACTTGACCTGAATCGCTGGAAAAATCTCCGAATCGGACTATTCTTAGAGTTGCAGAGACTGTAATACTGCAGGTTCTGCAGCAAACAGGCCTGACATGCAATTATTGCCGTCAAGCCACGGTTGAACCTGGCAATTCGAGGAAAAAGCCATGGCGATTGCAATGACTCTCAAATCCTACCTGGAGGATCACAAGGTCCATTATGAGACAGTGGAGCACGCGCATACGGAATCCGCGATAGATTCCGCTAAATCCGCCCATGTTCCGCCACATCAACTGGCGAAAGCCGTTGTACTGGAAGATGAAGCCGGCTTTATCGTCAGCGTTTTACCTTCCAATAACCACCTGAATCTGGGCTGGGTCAATGACGAGCTGCAGCGCGATCTCAAGCTTGCTACAGAGCCCGAACTGAAAGAGCTGTTCAAGGACTGCGAAACAGGTGCAGTCCCCGCTCTGAGTAATGCCTACGGACTGAAAGTGATTTGGGACGATCAACTCAAGCACGCGTCTGACATTTACATCGAGGCTGGCGATCACGAACACCTGATCCATCTGAAAGGCGAAGACTTTCGCTCCCTGATGGAGAAACTGCCGCACAGCGTCATCAGCGCAGGAAAAGAGTATTCACGCTGGGTATACGAATAGGGATTATTGTTAAGGACAACGGCGACAGCCTGTGAAGGCTGCCACAACGATTCGGTGCCGCCCCCGGCAGCGCGGGTCGTTGTCATGTCGAAAAAACATACCGAAAACAACGGCCAATCATCCAGCCAGCCAAAAATGATGTGCAGCAGGTTGGTCGCATGGCAATTCGGACAAACGACTTGTCTGTCAGATATCGATTGATCCGTATTCAGATGGTCAGAGGGGCTCAGAGGGCATCCCTGATTTCAGACAGCTTTGATTTTACCCGCGCGGCGTTTTCGCTACCCATTCTGAGCAGGATTTTCTGGCCAGCCGGCAGGGACTCCAGATCCGCTTCGGTATACAAATAGTAAGCTTCGGGCTTCACCAGGCGCACCGGGCCGGTAACTTCAGGCGTGGCCAACAACTCATCGATGACCTCGATCAGGCGGTCGTCAAAATTGCCGTCCGGGTAACCGAGCTGACCATACGCCTCCTCGAACAGGGAGTGATGTTGACGAAGCAGGCTGACTGCTTGCGCCGCATCGAGTGCTTCCAGCATTTCAACATATACCTGGTATCGCTTGTAGTTGGCGGGATCGAGAACGAACTGAGGAATGGGGTCGCCCTCATCGTTGCGAACAATCACCTCAGGCTGCTGATCCGCTGAGGCCATAAATTCCCCCTCAGGCCCCTGGACCACCTGTATGGAGCCCGGAATTTGCTTGCTGCCCAGCGCATCAATAGTCGCGACTGCGCGCGATACCATGTTCTCGTTGGCAAAATACTGCAGAACAGCCGACTCACCGATGAGTCCGGTAAGCGTCTGCGCGGCGTGTGGATCGCTGTCGGCCAGGTCCGGAAGCGGCAGCTCTTCGAAGACGGGCGTGGACACCGGTTTCTTTAGCAGTTCGGCCGGCGCCGTCATGCCCGGCTCATCCGGAACCTCGCCTTCCTCACCTGGTTCCTGAACCAGCGCGGGAGGCATGTCCAAAGTCTGGTCTTGGGCGTCGCCCGATTGGTAGATTTTCGCGTAATACAAGCCGGCCGCGGCCAATAAGACCAGGACCAGGCCCGAGAGCCAATATTTCATGTTGTTTCCCTCAGCTGGGATGCCGTCCGTGGTTTTACTATCCGCCTCAATTCTGACCTCGTTTTTTCGGTCGGGTTCAGGTAATTTGAAACCAGAAATGATCCAGATGTCCTACACAGAGCCCGTTTTCCGACCTCCATCCGAGGCGCGTAGCCTGATCCTGCAAGTAACCAATGGCTGTTCGTGGAACCAATGCACTTTTTGCGAGATGTATACACAGCAGCAGAAGCGGTTCCGCCTCAAGCCACAGGAGATCATCGATCAGGAATTGGCCGCTGTGGCTGAGACCGGATTACCCGTGCGTCGAATTTTTCTCGCAGATGGCGATGCGATGACGCTTTCCACCAGGCGGCTCGAGTTGATCATGGCGGCCATCAACAAGCATCTTCCGGGCGTTCAGCGCGTTTCTTCGTATTGCCTGCCGCGCAATCTCAAGAGCAAAACAGTTGAAGAACTGGCCTTGCTGAAAAATCTGGGACTGAAATTATTTTATGTGGGTTGCGAGTCCGGTGACAACCTCGTTCTGGACCGGGTGAACAAGGGCGAAAATTATGACACGTCATTATCGGCATTACTGAAAATCAAAGCGGCTGGTTCCAAAAGTTCGGTCATGATACTCAACGGCATGGGCGGGCGCCGCTACAGCGAACAGCACGCGGTGCATTCGGCGGAGCTGATGAACGAAGCGCAACCGGACTACCTGTCTACACTGGTGGTCAGCTTCCCGGCTGGGACTAAGCGTTATCAGGACGGTTTCCTGGGTGAATTCGAGCCGCTCGATCAGGCGGGATTGTTCCAGGAAATGTACTGGCTGCTGGACAGCCTCGAGCTGGAAAGTACGATTTTCAGAAGCGACCACGCCTCCAATTACCTGGTGCTAAAAGGAACGCTGAACCGGGACAAACCGCGCTTGTTGCAGAGGGTTCGGGATGCGCTGGACAAACCGGGCGAAATTTCACTGCGCCCGGAATGGATGCGGGGTTTGTAAGGCTATTTGAGCTTCAACTGGGTCTTTTTCTTATCCGCCATGAATTTGTTGATATCCTTCAACGCGTTGTCAAATTTCTTGATCATTTTCGAATAATTTGAATAGCGATCAACCCGGACTCGCTGGTAGACCATTTCCTTGTCGTCCATTTCGACAATCGTGGCAACCATGAACTCATTGTGCTCTTTGAACAGAGCTTCGACGCCTTTCTTGTCGAGCTGCCGCATGTTGACGACCTGGTCGCCCGGCAGATAGCCATCTGCCCTTGAGCCGATCCGTTGCACGTTCGACATATTGTAAAGATTGCCATTGTAGACAATGGTTTTATCGGCGGTATAGACCTTGGTGCTGCCGCAGCCCGCCAGTGAAAGGACAAAGATCGCCAGCAGGAAAATGGCGACGTACCTGATTTTTGCCAATCCAGGATTAAGATGGTTACGATTCAGCTCGATCATATGGGTTAACTCCAGGCGGGATGATTTGGGCCATCAAGTTACCCGTTTGCTCATTCGAATTCAATCAATAAAGGCGTCTTCACGCCGGTCCGTTTAGCACCCATACTAAAAGCCGATGGCTACTCACAACATGCCTGTCCGCGACCTGACCCTGATTCTCGTCATTTGTGTCGTCTGGGCCGGAAATTTCATTGCCGGCGCCCAGGGCATGAAGCACTTTTCGCCTTTTCTTTTCATGATTTTGCGCTTCCTGGTGGTGTTGCTGATCGTCGTACCATTCTTGCGCAGACCTCCTGCCGGCCAATGGGGACGACTCCTCGCTGTCTGCCTGTTCATGGGAGGCTTCCACTTCACACTGATGTTTTGGGCCCTGTCCCGATCTGACGACATTTCTTCGGTAGCCATCGTCCAGCAAACCTATATTCCGATGGCAGTGCTGCTTGCGATGCTCCTGATGGCAGAGCGCGTTGGCTGGAAAACACTGGCCGCGACCGGGGTTGCCTTTGTTGGCGTGCTGATTGTAGGCCTGGACCCGATCGTGCTTGGGCAAACGGATGTGCTGTTGATTACCCTGGCATCGGCCCTCTTCCAGGCCCTGGGTTCGATTTACCAGCGGGGCATCAGAGGCGTAAGTGTGCTCAGCTTTCAGGGTTGGACCGCCGTCATCGCCCTGCCAATGCTGCTGGCGGCAACGCTGCTGGTTGAGGATAAGCAGTTCGAAGTGATCCGGACCGCCGAGTGGGAACATTGGGCCAGCGTGGCCTATTCAGCCGTGATGGCCTCGCTGATCGGGCATGGGCTGTTTTTCTATCTTGTCCAGCGCAACCCGGTAACCACCGTCATGCCTTACCTGCAGCTCACTCCGGTCCTCGCCGTCATATTTGGCGTGCTGATCTGGGGTGACCGCCCGGGCTGGCGCCTGTTGATTGGAGGCAGCCTCGTCATCCTGGGCATACTGTTCATCACACTGCGCGCGAGAGACAAAACCCGGTTGGCTTCGGTTCAGGATTGACGATATCTCCTCCAGGTTCTCAAGTGGCGGATGCGCTGGCTTTTAATTTGCCTCTACTTTTCGTTCCGGTTATTACGGCCGTCGCCTTTATAGACATCGCTTTCCGGCATCACGTAGGTACCTCCTGCATGGTTTCTCGGCCCGTACCGGTAGACCCGCCGCTTGTTGCCGTCGAGGTCCCATTCCCAGTCCTTTTCCTGAACATCCGCGTCGAAGGTAGCCGAATGGTGATAACCGTGGGGCCAGTAAGGCCCCCAGGCGCCATATCCGTGCCCGTAAGTGTGGGGATAGCGCCAGTACACGGAACGATCGTAGTACCCGGGATAATACCAGCCGGTGCCATACACCATGGTTGATCCGTTGTAGTACCTGCTGTAGTAACCGCTGCTGCTTTTGTACGCTGCTCGTCCACTGGAGTCATCAAAGGATTCGAGACGCACGAAGGTGACATTGTAGGCCGGGTCGGTGGGAGGAATCGTGTAAATGGCCTGCGGAATTTCCCGGGCCACAGCCCAGGGGCCGCGTGGGTTCGAAGATGAATACCAGGCGCCCTCATGACACAGGTAGAAGTAGTTATTGTGCCTGATGACCTGGAATGGCGTATTTTCCGCCCGGCGTAACACAGTACCCTCGATTTCAATAAATCTCGGCTCACCAATATAAGGGACCTCCAGTTCTTCGCCGGCGCCGCTATCAATGACGGCAATTCGCGGCCTGGTCGCTTCTTCAACGGCTTGTTGCGCCGCCCGGGTTCCGGGAACCGCGGCCAGCACGCCGGCCTTCACATGGGTTTCCGGGATGTTTGAAAATTCCGCCGGCAGTTTCCTGACGGAATACCATTTGCGCTTTATATCCTTGGTGCTGAACCAGCGTCCGGACAACAACAGGTAGTAACGGCCTTCGAACAGGAACAGGTCGGCTTTCGTATTCGTGACGAACTTCAGGCCGGTATCTGCAATTCTTTCCAGTTCCAATGCACCGTCGGTCAAAATCAGCTCGGTCGGCTCATAACTGATCGTAATGGGCAGGGGGATCGATTCGGGCTTGCGCGGAGGCATGGCACTGGCCACTTCAGGCCAGTCGGAGCTGACCTGCAGCGTCAGGAAGTCCCGGGGCAGCTTCATCGCGATGATCCAGTCGCCGCTGGACAGCATGTTGTTGGTCAGCCAGCTTCCTTCATCGAGTATGTACCAGGCGCCTTCGCTGTTGTCTTTGAACACGGTCCAGTCCGTGTTGACAACAAACTCCAGGCGGGTGCTGTCGATCGCAACGGTTGCGGGCGGGCCGTCGATCAACATCAGCCTGCTCGGCTTTTCGGACACCACGATTCGGGGCGGGTCGAAATTCAGCCCGTGTTGCGCCCGTAGGGCAACTGCAGTCTGTGGGATATCCCTTACCTCGGCGTTGGATTGACCAACGAGCTGCAGGGGTGCAACGAGGCAAAACAGCAGGATCGATATGACTTGCCTGGGGTTCAACAGAGATTCTCCGGGGTGTCCGCTGAAAACGAAACGGAACCATATCAGGTCTCGCTCAATCGGCCAAAACAATTTGCCAAAAACGCATCCGTGCGATTGATTTTGACTCCCGCAACCGTCTAAACGTCTGCGGGATGAAATCCGTTCACTTTAATAAACTCTGGAGGAACCCTCATGAAACCATACTCACGCAAATTGCCAGTCCTTTCATCAGCGCTGACCGCCATTGTGCTGGGCGTTGGCGCCACCATCGCAACGGCGACAGAACCTTGCGGAGATTTTGGTGAATGCAAAGCCCTCATCGAAATCAATTCCAGTGATGGGGATATTGGATTTCATTTCCTGATGGATGGCGATGACCTGAATTCAGCCAGGATTCACGATCCAGACGGCGTCAAAGTCTTTCAGGACCAGGCAAAAGGTCCCCTGATGGAGCAGAAACTGACCGAAACATTTGCCGAGAGCGCAGAACCGCTTTGCTGGGACGACCCGGATGCAGATGAGGACGAAGAAATCGTCTACCTGGAGGACTTCCTGGAGCGGTGGACGCCCGGAACTTACGTCTTTACAGGCAGCGGAGACGAAGGAGAAAAATCAGAGGGTGAATCCGAGCTCACTTTCGACCTCCCCGCTGCGCCAATGGGGCTGGAATTTGACGGGTCCGTGATTTCCTGGGCCGCCGGCAACGCCCTGGGAAACTGCGCGGATTATGACCGCTTGGCTGATCTCGTTGCGGACGGCATTCTCCCCACTCACCCGGTTGACGTCGATGTCGATGCATGGGAGGTCGTTTTGGAACCCGATGTAGACGATGGTGACCCGCTGGGCAGTCTGAAATTCACCATCCGGGTAGCGGGTGGCACGGCTGTGAAAGAAGTGACGGTGCCCATGGAATATCTCGCCTTTTTCGAAGACAACACACCGGGGAAGATGGAGGTTGGCGCCTTGGGAGGAGAAGATAATGCGACCTTCACTGAAATCACCGTTTGCATCAATGAAACCGGTGATGGATGCGAGGACGATTAGCAGAGGTTTGAAAATCCCGTACGAACCTCCGGGCCCCGATTACTCATGTACATGCAGTGATCGGGGTCTGGTTTTGTATTATCAATCGGCGGGCTTTCGGAACCTGAGAGTCCAGCGGTCGGTATTGCCGGTTACCGTCTTGCGGCCAACCTCGTAGCGAAGTTCGTCATCGAGCCGGAAATGGAGGTCTGAAAAATCCACGAACTCGAAGCCGGCTGCCTCGATTTCCTTAATGGCCAGAACCGGATCCACGCGCCGGCGATTCTCACTATTGTCTGATTCCATGTGCCGGCGGGTATGATCGACCACGGCATAAGTTCCACCTGGCTTGAGCGCATCGTAGACCGCGCGGTTCATCGTTGCGCGACCCTCGGCAGCGAAGTTGTGGTAGTTGCGGAAGGTGAATACGATATCGGCGTCTTCGACATCCAGCCCTGTCATTTCGAGCGCGTAGAATCGTGATCCCTCGGGCCGGTAGATGTTCGCATCTTCAGCGACGACCTTCACGTGCTCAAATCCTTCTTCACCGAGGACCCGCTCCTTGACCCGGCCTGTACCGAGCGCCACGTAAAACTCGCCACGTTCCGCGAGTACCGGGGCAAGCAATTTTGTATACCATCCCCCACCCGGCAGCAGCTCAACGACTTTCATGTCATCGCGCAGGCCGAAAAATTCGAGGGTTGCAACGGGATTCCGGTTGCGGTCACGTTCAATCTCCGACTCGCTGCGGATATCAGACTTCATCGCGGCATTCAATTTAGTTTCAACGGCGGAAAAGTCGTCCGCGCTTGCGCAATTGAAGAGAACAAAAAAGAACAGCATAAGAACAGACTTGGGCATGAGTTTTCACCGAGTGAATTCAGAGTTTGAGATAAAAAAAACCACCAGCCTCCTGGAGGAATGCCGGGACAATTACGCCGGAAGTCCGGCGGTCAGCAGAGCCGGAAATTCAGGCTGCGAGCCTGTAATCCCCGACAGAACTGCTGTTCAGCGCTCGAACTGCCCTTTTGAGGCAGTTGCGCATTTCTTCTTCCTTTATCCTGGAAATCCGGGTTCTGTTGAGCCGCAACATCTCATGCCAATACTCAATTTCAGCCTGGAGCAGGTAGCGTCTGGAAGATTCCATATCTTTTGCCCAATTTTGGTCCCTGCGTTCTTCCGCAGGCGATATTCTGGAACATCATCCTGATGGTTACATTGCGAACGATCCATATCCGCAATGGATGCGAGGCATCAGCACGACTGGTAGATCATGCCCGTTCTTTATAAGTCTAAATTGATGTAAAAGTCAAGCGCAAGCACATGATTTAATGATATTTTGCGGAAAATATTTCAATTTTGTAACATTTTCACCGTGAAATTTCCTATCCATGGAAAACACGTCAGAGTTCTCGCAAGGCAGCGGATACAGGCTGCCGGGCGGCCCGAATCGCGGGGAACAACCCGCCGATCAGGCCGATAATAAGGGCAAATACGATACCGCGAACCAGCAGCGCCGGTGACACATCGAAGGCGAACGCCACCTGGCTGAAGCTGCTGAAATTCAAGGTTGCGGCCCTGAATCCATCGAACACCAGCCAGGCAAGACTTGCGCCTATGGCGCCGCCAAGCAAGGCCAGTAACAAGGATTCGCTCAATACGGATATGACGACGGGGCTGGCCTGGAAACCCAGGGCCCGGAGCGTTGCGATCTCGCGGGTGCGTGATGACACGGCGGTGTACATGGTATTGAGCGCACCGAAAATCGCACCAAAACCCATGATCGCAGCAATCAGCGTTCCCAGGCCGGTAATCAGGTTGTAGAGCACGGTTGACTGCGATGAATGGTAGTCGGCTTCCCGCATCGGCTTTACGTTAAGGCGAGGATCGCTGGTCAGCGCATCCTTGAATTCCTGGAAAGCGTCCGGTGACTTCAGCCTGCCATAAACCGCCTGGTAAGAATTTCCGCGCCGGTAGGCCGGTTGCAGCACGGACGCATCAACCCAGATTTCCGTCTCGGCGATACCGCCGGAAGCTTCGAATATACCGACCACGGGCCACTCTTCCCTTGCCACCGTGATGGTCGAACCGATTTCCAGCCCGGCGAATTCTCGCAGAGCGCCCACGCCAACAATGACTTCATTCAGGCCCCATTCGAACATGCGGCCGTCAACGACTTGAAAGCCCTTGTGTACATCGCCCGCAACGCGCGTGACGCCCCGCATGGGGACGTTTGCGTCCGTACCGGTGGATCGAATGGGCAGGTTGATGATGACAAACAGTTCCGGTGACGCCATTACCTCGTCGTCTTGCCTGAGAAGCCCCGGACCTTCGGAAATGAACCGGACATCATCGCCGGACAGTCCGCTCATCATTTCCGATGTCGCACCGCTCCTCAGTACCACGACATTTTCGGACGAAGAGGAGTTTTCCATGGTTCTCAGGATACCCTGTGCAATCGACAGCACCCCCACCATGACCGCCACGACGCCTGCGATTCCGAATATGGCGGTAGTCGATGAGCCGATGCGTTGCGGCAGGGTTCGCAGGTTGAACAGCGTGACGGAAACAATCTGGGAGATCCAGTTGAACATCCCGGCCATGTGCTACCTCCTCAGCGCGTCAGCGATCTGTAATCGCTGGGCCTGCAACGCGGGAAGAATACCGGCAATGAAGGCCATTATGGCGATCAGTGCGATCCCAACCGCCAGGTCGGAGTAGGGAATGAAGAACACGGGCAGCGATCCCCCGCTGGGGTCGCCCAGTGATACAAGGAGCCAGGCCAGGGCCAGGCCGAGGCCGCCACCGAGTAAGGTCAGGACGAATGATTCGCCCAGCACCAGCGCCAGGACACCCCGGTCGGTGAATCCGATCGCCTTCAGTAAAGCCAGTTCATTTGTCCGTTCCCGAACCGCGTAAGCCATCGTGTTGCCGGCCACCAGCAGGATCGTGAAAAACACGGCAACGATAATGGACATCATGATAAATCCGATGTCGCCGATCTGGTTGGCGAAGCCCTGCAAGAACGCGCCTTCGGGTTCGGCCTTCGTCTCATTGGGTGAGTTGGCAAATTCGGCGTCGATCAGCTCAGCAGTTATTGCCGCACGATCCGGATCGGAAATACGAACCGTGTACCAGCCAACCAGACCTTCGCCGAATTGACGCGACTCGTTGAAAAAATCGTAACGGAAAAGGAACTGGCTCGTATCGGTACCCTTTTCAGCCCCGTCATAAATACCGACCAGGTCGAATTCCCAGGTGCGTTCACCGCCTTTACGCGACCAGATAGTGGCATTGATCGGGATACGATCGCCAAGTTTCCAACCGAAACGATCGGCGATACCCCGGCCAACGACGGCCCCGCTGCGTGTGTTCAGCCAGGCGTTTCGCTCTTCATCGCTGAGCACGAATTCGGGATACATTTTCAGGTATTCCTCAGGCTTGACCGGCATCTGGGCAAAGAAATTACTGGGCTTCTGGTAGACGCCGCCGAACCAGGTCTGATGCACGGCGTCTTCGACGCCTTCGATTTTCTCGATGCGGGATTCGTAAGCTTCCGGTAACAACTGAATTATCGACACCTTGTGCCGCACGATTAAGCGGTCCAGGCCAGCTACATCGATACCCTGGCTGAACGCCTGCTTGATCGCGCCGAGGTAGCCAAACAGCAGGAAAGCCACCATGATGGACAACAGCGTCAGCGTGGTGCGCATCTTCTTGCGCTTGAGATTGCTCCAAAGGAGATAAAGGTATTTCATCCTTTATTCCTCGGGTTCTGTGGTCAGGCGGCCCTTGTTCAGATAAAGCGTGCGCGTTGCGCGTGCGGCCGCGTGTATGTCATGGGTGACCATCACGATGGTCTTGCCCTGTTCGCGATTCAATGCCTGCAACAGGTCGAGAATCTCATCGCCGGACTTCCGGTCCAGGTCGCCCGTGGGTTCGTCACACAAAAGCAGTGTCGGATCCGTGACGATACTGCGTGCAATGCCGACCCGCTGCTGCTCGCCCCCCGACAACGTGCGCGGATAGTGGTTGTTGCGATTAGACAATCCGACTATATCCAGGGCGATCGCGGCACGTTTTTTCCGCTCCGCGCGGGACAGGTGGGTCAAGAGCAATGGCAATTCGACATTCTTCTGCGCCGTCAACACGGGCATCAGGTTGTAAAACTGGAATACCAGGCCCACGTGCCGGGCGCGCCAGGCCGCCAATCGCCGGTTTGAAAGCTGGTCAATCCGTTCTCCGCCGACTTCCACCGAGCCCTGGCTGGGCCGGTCCAGTCCGCCAATCAGGTTCAGCAATGTGGATTTACCCGAGCCGGACGGACCCATCAGGGCAAGGAATTCACCTTCGGGGATATCCAGGTCGAGTCCGCCAAGTACGTGGATTTCCTCGGATCCCCGCTTGAATACCTTGTCGACGTTTTTTACGCTGACCAGGCTGCGGCTGCTTTCCGTCATGTCCCTTTCTCCTGAATGCGCGCACCATCGGCAAGATCCGGCGGGCCTTCCACCACCACTCTCTCACCCGCTGCCAGTCCGCCGGAAATCATGATATCACCGCCGCGCGAATCACCGGCCGCCACGGCCCGCCGTTCCGTGACTCCGTCCGCAACCACAAGAACGTAATCCCGTCCGTTCTCCCGCCGTAGCGCGGCAGCCGGAACCAGCAAGCCGTTCATTTGTCCCGCCGGTGGAGATTCACCTGCACTCTCCTGGAACGCGACCTTGACGCCCATATCAGGCAGTATTCGATCGTCGAGCGCGTCGAAGCCGACGCGAACCTCGACCGTCGCACGCTGACGGTCAGCAGTGGGAATGATGGCGATGACATGGCAGGAAATCTTCCAGTCAGGATAGGCGTCCAGCGTGGCCAGAACGGCCTGT
>CAMYKC010000065.1:0-14161 GCA_947258865.1 uncultured Lysobacterales bacterium | reverse complement strand
CCCGGTTGTGCGTTCTTGGCCACGACGACTCCGGCAAATGGCGCACGGATAATGGTGTCGTCGAGCTGCCGTTGGTAGATGTCGACTTGGCGTGCGGCCACATCGACATCCGCCCGTTTGCGTTCCCATTGGGCATCGAGCGAGCCGGCAAGGGCACGGCTGCGATCGAGTTCGGCTTCGCTGGCAAGGTTCTTTTCCACCAGCCGGCTGGTCCGGTCGAAATTCAATCGCGCTTCTCTCAGCAGCGCCTCAGTTTCTTCAAGGTTGCGTTTGGAAGACACCAGCTGTGCTTTTGCAAGCTCGAAACTGGCCTGAATATTGGAGTCGTCCAACCGCGCGAGCACCTGGTCTTCATCGACCAGCATGCCCTCTTCGATATAAACATCGGTGACCTTACCGGTAAATTTAGAAGAAACGGTGGCCTGCCGGCGTGCCGTGACATATCCAGACGCGTTCAAAACCGTTGTGGCAGCCTGGCTTTTGATCTCCCGGACCAGGGCGGTGCGTACTTCAACCGGAGACGCGGGTTTTAACCAGAATACCCAAGCCGACACGGCGACGGCGGCTAACAACGCTACCAGCCATAACCAGCGCGTTTTCGAACCCTCTTTTTCCGGATTTCGCTCGATGCGTAATTGATCGAGGGTGGATTTATTCATTGGGGTAGGTATTCAAGACCTGGATTTCAGCAACATCTCGAGTTTGCCGTCAGAAAGCAGAAGGCCGCGTTCGAAATCAAAACAGTTCAGCATCTCATGCATTTCGATTTGAGAGTGCGGGTGGCAGGACATCTGATCAGACTTTCTCTTCCGCAGACTGAGGGTGTCTTTCTTGACCACGCCATACTGAATGTTGTCCAGCCGGATAGCGAGGTGATGAACACCGAATCCATGTGCCTTGGTTCCGGAGTGCACCCACGGGCGCAGGGCGGAGTTGAAGGCGCGCAGCGCCGGGTCATCCAGGTAACTCAGGAAATCCCACAGCAGGCATAGATCAAATTTGCAGCCTGGCGGAAACCGGAATTGTTCCTCGAAAGCGTGGCGCAATTCTTTTTCCGACAATTCAGCTTGCTGATCTCGCACGAAAGGCTCGTTGTAGAGGTCGATAAAATGAAGCTTGCATTTGAACTGGGAGAAGAAGTTTACGGTTTCGGGTACAGCCGGGCCGATTTCCAGCACGGTCAGGCGATGATTGACGTCAACCAGCTGAAATAGTGAAGGCAGCAGTTTGCTGGGCATTTGGGACAACACAGGTCCCGTTCCCCCGGCTTGCGCTCCTTCATTGAATTGTCGAGCTGCGGATGTCAACCGCTCTTCAGCGTCAGGCTAGGTTCCTTCCTGCCGCTATCCGTGGACGATGCCTTGGCCTGGCTCGCTGCCACCGGAGCGGAATTCGGCTTGGATGAAGCCGCTGCGGGCCTGGCCGCCGCCGGTTTCTCGGTTGCAGCCGGCTTGGCCGGATTCATCTCGATGCTGCCGCGGAACAAGGCGCCGTCCTCGAGCTGGACACGTGGGGCAACGATGTTGCCCTGGACCCGGCCGGTGCCCGAAATCATGACTTTTTCGCTTCCGACCAGATCGCCGGAGACTTCACCTGAAACCTTGACCATTTTTGCGGAAATGTTAGCAACGACGGTACCGGATTCGCCGATTTCAATGTCGCTGGAGCTTTGGATCATGCGCCCCTCGATCCGGCCATCCACCTTCAAATTACCTTGCGAAGTCACATCGCCGGATATATGGACCCCCTGACCGATCATGGCGACTTTCGCCGCGCCGGAGGTGGTTGCCTGACCCACGCCGGGAGCCTGCCTGGAAACGACATTTTCCTCTACTTTGGGCGGGGTTTGCTTACTGCTTTTGTGCTTGTCGAACATCGCCATATCTGTATGCTACAAATTTCGAAGGGGCAAACATTCTATCACTGTACAGCACGATTTCAGCAACCCTGAACGCAACAATTCTCCAGGCAACCGAAAAAAAGGCGTTTCGCTTCCCTGCTCACGTCTTCGGCGGAAGCAGGCTTAAATGAAAATCGCCTTCATTTATTTGTCATGTTGAGTGGATCGTGCGGGTCAACCCCGTCCATATACTGCTTGCTGCGGTCAAGGTTGGTCAGTTTGTAAACAAGTCCCAGCCAGTTGTTCACAATCGCCTTCGCCGTGTCACCCCAGGTGTTGTCGAGTTCCGCTTCAACTTCACGCTCCGGAAAATCCGGCAAAGACTGATCAGACCGGAGAGCGCGCCCTGCCTCCAGAACGTAGCGATCCGCAACTTGTGCAGCCTTTCCAGAGAAAAAATGCCGTGGATGGGGTGGTGGCTGGTTCAATTCACCATTCAGAAAGCGCAGCACTTCGCGCTTGTATTCCTTGAGCAAGCTGTTGGTATCGTATTCCGGATGTCCCTGCAAGAAAATGGCGCGAAACTGGTCTGGACTGACTGCCATGTGGACCCCACCCTCTTCGCTTTCCACCAGGACGGTGAGACCTGCTTCTTCGAGTTGCGCCCGGGATATATCGTTATAGCGTGAATGCGGCACATCGAATCGCGTGTTGATTTCGCGCAACAAAGGATGGCCGGGACAAGCGACCCGGTGGCTGAAAACTCCCCAGCGCTTCTCGGGCAAAGGCTTGCGTTCGATGTCGTAGAAACGTTTAAGCGTCGCGTGGGTAGCGAGACAGGAATAGAGGGTCGACGCGACATTCCCCCGGGCCCAATTGACCACATCCATCAGCGGATCCCAGAACGGTTCCTTTTCAAGGGCGGGATTGGCCACGTTGGCGCCCGTGATTATCAGGGCGTCAAGGCCCTGTTGCCGAAGATCGTCGAACGTACTGTAGTAGCGGTCGATATAGTCCAGCGTTTCAGCCCCCCGCGTCAGACCATCGAGGGAAAACGGATAGACAAAGAACTGTGCAATCCGGTTGCATCCACCAACGAGCCGGATGAACTGGCGTTCGGTCGCCTCCAGTGCAGCATCGGGCATCATGTTCAAAAAACCGATGTGAAGTTCCCGGATATCCTGGTGCAGGGCACGGTCGAGCGACAGCACTTCATGGCCGTGTTCACGAAGACGGGAGAACGTGGGCAGATCTGAATGTTGAACCAGCGGCATGCGCCTGAGTTTACAGAGAAAAGGGCCAGGCTATAAGACCTGGCCCCGTCCTGCCTTGAGCTGGCTGATCAGGCGGTGGCGATGGACCTGCCTTTCGAGCCCAGGTCTTCACAGGCTTCCTGCAGGCGATCGACTATTCCCTGCTCGCCCAGCCGCAGATATTTCCTGGGGTCATACAGTTTCTTGTACGGCGTGCCGTCATCCGGATCGATCTGGTATTCGAACGCCCGGGCATTTTCGTTCACGTATTTGCCAATCGGTTCAGAAAATGCGAACTGCGTGTCCGTATCGATATTCATCTTGAACACGCCGTAACCGACGGCTTCAGCGATCTTGGCTTTTTCGGAGCCGGACCCGCCGTGGAGCACCAGGTGCAGCGGATTGTCATCGGCGCTGAAAGTCTGTTGCACGAGTGTCTGGGAATTCTTCAGGATCTCGGGGCGCAGCTTGACGTTGCCCGGCTTGTAAACGCCATGCACGTTACCGAATGAAGCGGCGACCGAAAAGTGCCCGATGGGATTCAGGAGTTCATACGCCTGCAACACATCAGCGGGCTGCGTATAGAGCTTGGCATTGTCCGCGGCTTCATCGAATTCGCTGCCGATGCCGTCTTCCTCGCCCCCGGTTACACCGAGTTCAATCTCCAGCGACATATCGATTTTCGCCATGCGCTGGAGGATGCGGGCGCACTCACTGAGATTGAAATCGATAGGATCAGCAGAAAGATCCAGCATGTGAGAGCTGTATAAAGGCTTGCCATGCTGCTCGTAGTATTTCTCCCCTTCGTCGAGAAGAGCCTCGATCCAGGGAATCAGCGAGCGATTGGCGTGATCTGTGTGCATCACAACGCAAATGCCGTAATGCTCTGCCAACAGGTGTGCGTGCCTTGCCGCTGCAACCGCGCCCAGCACCTTGGCTTTGAAGCCATCCGCCATACCGGCGCCGGCGAAGAAAGCCGCGCCGCTGTTGGACAGCTGAATGATGATATCCGATCTGGCCTGGGCCGCGGCTTCCATCACCGCGTTGATGCTGTTGGTGCCGACAACGTTCACGGCTGGCAACGCATAACCGCCCGCTTTGGCGGCCTGAACCAGGGTTTTGTAGTCTTCACCGGTGACTACGCCCGGCTTTAATGATTTCTCGGACATCGATTGATCCTCACTTGAATTTTCAGTAAAAAGGCAACGCAGATAAGCTGCGAAGATTTTGCGATCACATCAATGCAGTTTCGTGTATCGGCGGGAGTATTTCAAGCAGACTCGAAAGGAATCCTGATGTTGATTGTCAGACCGTGAGGGTCAGTCTTGCCCAGGCGGAAGGAATGACGGCTTCCGTACAGTTCAGCCAGCCTTTCCCGGGTGTTGCGCAGGCCTACACCATTTGCATCGGGGATCTGGCCGTCGACAAGATCTACCCCGGGGCCATCGTCGCTCAATTCAATCAACAGATCACCGGCAAACACCCTGGCGGCGATCCTGAGCAAGCCGCCTTCCTCAGACCGCGCAATCCCGTACTTGATGGCGTTTTCGACCAGGGGTTGAAGCAACAAACTGGGAATCAGTGCAACCGTAGCTTCCTCCTCGATATCGAGTTCCAGGCTGAGCCGTTCCTCGAACCGGACTTTTTCGATATCCAGGTACAGTCTCAACGCCTCCAGTTCCTGCTCCAGGGTGACTTTTTGCATCGGGTCGTTATCCAGGGAATGGCGCAGAAAGCTCGACAAACGCGTCACCATCCGGTTGGCGGCTTCGGTCTGTCTTTCCAGGACCAGGGTCGAAATGGCATTCAGCGTATTGAACAGGAAATGGGGGTTTAACTGGTAGCGCAGCATTTTCAGCTGTGCTTCATGAGCCATGGCGGCAGACTTGAGGGCGCTTTTCTGCACTTCCTGGAAAATCTGGTAATACTTGATGGCGAAATAAAGGACACTCCAGGCCAGCATGACGGTCCAGGCAGAGGCATAGGTCTCCATATAAGAAACTTTCTCGTACAATTCGGCGGCCTCGCCCATCTTTTCCAGCCAGGCTTCCATGTCCTTTTGCTTCTCGAACCACTGGGAGTAGATGTAAGACCTGGATCTGAGCCAGAGATAGCCGGCGGCCGATGTACCCAACAGAAAGCCCAGCGCCTGGATCCAGATGGGATGGCTCCACAGGAAGCGGTACACGGAGCGGAGGCCCAGCGCAATCACCAGTCCAATCACGGTGATAACCATCACGTATAAGAAATAGTTTGGAGCCGCGTCCTCCAGGATGGCTATGGTATAGGCATACTTACCCAATATTCCCCAGGCGAACCAGCCGCCCAGGTGCAACACCCAGAAAAGTTTATCCTGATCTTTCACGGAGTTTCCAAACTTCATCCCGCCATTTTACCGGGCTGAGCGCCTCAGGCGGCTGCGGCTCGTCGGGCCTGCTGTGCGTTTTGTCTCAATCCGGCCCGGCAAGCGTGGTCTTTTCACTCGCTGACCAGGGTAAATCGCACCCTGAGGGTGAATACCGAATTTTTATTTCCGAGGAGACCCGGCGACTCGCGGACCCCCGCGGCGATATCTACTTCCTTGGTGACCTTATGGCCGGCCGGCCCTGGGCTTTCGATCTTGATTTCCTTGCTGGCCTTGCCAACGTCGTTCACGAACAAATCGACTTCCGTTGCGGTAAGGTCCATTCTCACCAGCAACTCGGTCGGGCATTCACCGCTAAAAAGAGCCACCGGGTCAGGTGATCCATGGGGTGCCCGGATAGCACCGGATTCCAGTGTGTGCTTCGGCACGCTGATCGAACCTTCCCCTTTTAGCCCCTCGCTGAACACTTTCACGGACAGCTCATACTTCCAGTCATCACCGCATCTGCCTTCCTGGCTTTCCGAAATCAGCGTCATCGTCAGCTTGCAGGTCATTTGTTCGCTCCCGGTAGATCTTTTTATCTTCGTGCAATAAACGACGGGGGTCAATTGGGTCGTCCTATACGTAAAAATATTGGGTAAGATGTAGCCGCTCACGAGGGACTGACATGCATGCGCTGAACGAAATTTTTGCCACGATTGACAGTTTCATCGGGGGCTCCGGCTGGTTCGTATACCTGTTGATCGGAACGGGCCTTTTCTTCACTTTTTACCTCGGGTTTCCGCAGATTCGCTATTTTCGGCATGCCTTTCGCATGGTCTCCGGCAAGTACGATGAAAAAGGCGCAAAGGGAGACACCACACATTTCCGGGCGCTGACGACTGCACTTTCCGGCACGGTTGGTACCGGCAACATCGCTGGGGTCGCCCTGGCAATTCACCTGGGCGGACCGGCAGCGCTGTTTTGGATGCTGGTCACTGCCATGGTGGGTATGACGACCAAGTTCGTGGAGGTGACGCTGTCCCACAAGTACCGGGAATTCACCGAGGATGGCACGGCAGCCGGCGGACCAATGTACTACATGAAAAACCGCCTTAACCTTAAATGGATGGCCGTACTGTTCGCGTTGGCCACCATCATTTCGTCCTTCGGTACAGGCAACATGCCGCAGATCAACAGCATTGCGAACGCCATGCACACCGCTTTCGACATACATCCCGCGATGACCGGGCTCGTGTTGGCTGTGTTGCTCGCAATGATTATCCTGGGCGGCATCAAACGCATCGCGGCGGTCACTTCGAAACTGGTGCCCCTGATGGCCGTGATTTACTTTCTTGGGGCCCTGTCGGTCATCATCGCGAATGCCGATAATATCGCTCCTTCCCTCGCGGCCATCGCAAGCGATATTTTTACCGGTTCATCCGCCACCGGTGGATTCCTGGGCGCCACACTGGCCTATGCTTTCAATCGCGGCGTTAACCGCGGCCTCTTCTCGAACGAGGCCGGTCAGGGCAGCGCACCGATCGCGCACGCGGCGGCCAAGGCTGACCACCCGGTATCGGAAGGCATGGTGGCCATCCTGGAGCCGTTTATCGACACCATCATCATCTGCAGCCTGACCGGGTTGGTCCTGCTTTCGTCAGGAGTATGGAAAGAGAAGCACCAAAACATTTTCCAACGCAGCGACCTCGTAATTCTGGCCGGTGAATATGATGAAACCAATCCTGCTCATCAACAGGCGCTGTTCCGTTTCCTCGATCCCAATACCGACTCGAAGGCCCGGCGATTCAATGGACCATTGCACGTGGAAAATGGCCTGATAACGGACACCGTCACCGTGCTGCATGCACGCTCGGTGGCCGAAAGCGTAATCCTGACCGACCTCTCCAGCGGCGATCTTTTCAACGGTACGCTTCCGGTCGAAAACGGCCGTATCTTTAACGCGACCAGCGATATCCAGCTGAGTGGAAAATCTCTGGTGCACAGCGCACCGTTGACGACCATTGCCTTCAGCCGGGGCCTGATCGGTGACAAGGGCAGTTTCATCATTCCGATCAGCCTGTTGTTGTTCGCATTTTCCACGGCCATCGCCTGGTCTTACTACGGTGACCGGGCAGTGACCTTTCTCTGGGGCAACGAGTATGTCCGCTACTACCGTGTGCTTTATGTACTGGGCTTCTTTGCCGCGGCCGTCATCGACACAACGATCATATGGACCTTTTCCGGCATTGCGATCGCACTGATGACGATTCCCAACATCATCGGCATCCTGCTGTTGCGCAAGGAAATGAAGGAGACTTTGAAGGACTACTGGGAAACTTTCGATTTCTCCAAAAAAGACGATTCGAACTGAGGCTTTTCCGCAGGAATTCGCCATGCGAGCGACTCTCGGGGAGAGTATCGATTTTTTGGCAGTCTATTTAATTAATCGATTAATTAATTTATACTGACAACAGAATCTGCTGATGGGCGATACCACATGGAAACCACCGCACCCGTTCCCGAGCGAACCAGGAAGACCAGGGGGCGCCCTTCCGGGCCGGAGGCCGAAAATGTTCGCCATGCAATACTGGATTCAGCCGAATCGCTGTTTGCCGCCAGGGGATATGCGGCGACATCCGTGCGGGAAATCGCGGAAGAGGTGGGCGTTAACCCTGCCATGGTTCACTATTATTTTGGCAGCAAGCACGCTTTGCTCCAGCAGGTGCTCGAGCGAACCTTGGAGCCACTGGCCAACGCCATTGCAGAAATGAAGGACGCCGGGCGGGCACCTGTTTCCGACATCATTGGACTGCTGCTGGGTGCGTTCAGCGCGGATCCCAACCTGCCCTACCTGGTCATGCGCGAAGTCATGCTTCCCGGAGGCATCATGCAGCATCACTTCCTCGAATACCTGGCGCCCCGGCTGGGCGGCGCCGTTCCTGGACTGCTGGCGCGGGAACAGGCAGAGGGACGAATGAGGCCAGACCTCGATCCCGGGATCTGCACCCTGATGATGCTTTCACTGTGCGCGTTCCCATTTGTCGCCAGGCAACTTGCAGAACCCGGACTGAAGCTTTCCTACGATGCGGCCGGTCTGGACAGCCTGGAAATGCACATAAACCAACTACTGAGCGAGGGATTTTCCAGATGACTCGGCTGAGACTCTTACCACTTTGGACGGCTGTCGGCATTGCCTTGATGCTCGCAGCTTGCGATCACCCGGAGACAAGCTACATGGTTGGCACCCTGGAACGGGACCGGATCGAAATCAAAGTTGAAAGCAATGAGCCCATACTCACCATACACGTAAAGGATGGACAGGCAGTCACGGCGGGAACGCCGCTACTGGATCAGGATCCATCACGAGCCGAAGCACGCCTGGCGCAGCAGGCGGCCATTCGTAACCAGTCGGCCGCGCGGCTGGCGGAACTGATGCGCGGGCCGCGACAGGAGACCATTCGGGAAGCGCGGGCCAGGCTGGAAGCGAGCCGGGTTCAACGGGTCAACGCAAAAGCAAACCTGGAGCGAACGCAGGAGGTATTCAACCGCGGCCTTTCGAACGAGGAGCGCCTGGACGAGGATACGACCCGGTTCAAAACGGCGAGGGCGCAGGAGAAGGCGGATACCGAGACACTCGACAGGTTGCTGGCCGGAACCACGATCGAAGAACTCGATCAGGCAACCGCGGCAGTCGAGGCGGCGGAGGCACAATACAGGCAGGCGCAACTCGATCTCGAGCGGACTCGGCTGGCTGCGCCCGTCGACGGCATCGTGGACAAAGTCCTTTATCAGTTGGGCGAACGCCCGGCACCGGGAGCCAGTGTCCTGGTGTTGCTGGATAGCGCCCGTGTTTTTGCCAGGATTTATGTGCCGGAACATGTGCGGACCGGGATGACCCCTGGCGTGACCCTCGATGTGCGCATCGACGGCATTGCGGAGACTCTTGAAGGCACCGTCCGCTGGGTATCATCCGATGCCAGTTTCACACCCTATTTCGCGCTGACCGAACACGATCGTTCTCGCCTCAGTTACCTGGCGGAAATCGATGTTGAAGGGGCGGAGGAATTTCCCTCGGGTGTTCCTCTGCAAGTGGACTTCCCGTCCCGGTAAAGTCACATGGCTGAGAAAGCACAAGCTGATCGCTGACCCCGACGAGTGGCGACATCACCGTGCTGGGCCATCAAATCCCCAAGGATGCCGAAGCCCTGCGCCGGAAAGTGGGCTATATGACCCAGAAATTTTCACTGTTCGAAGACCTTACGGTTTCGGAGAATCTCAGATTCATGGCGGATATCTACAACCTGTCCCGGACTGAAAGACAGGAACGGACCTCAACAAATATAGAAAGATACGAATTAGAACGATTAATAAAGCAACGCGCAGGCACCCTTAGCGGCGGCCAGAAACAAAGGCTGGCCCTCGCAGCCGCGACGCTACACCAGCCGGAACTGTTGTTTCTCGATGAACCCACCTCCGCAGTCGACCCGGAAAACCGCCGCGCATTCTGGGAAACCCTGTTCGACCTGGTGGCCGAAGGGACGACCATCCTCGTCTCGACCCACTACATGGATGAGGCCGAACGCTCTGTCCGACGGAATCGAGGCGAGTGTCGTGGTGGTCGAGTCTCCGGAGCCCAGAAAAACCAGCAAATTCCTCGATCAGCAACCGTTCGTTCACAGTACCGCCCAGATAGGCAACACATTGCGTGTCATGGTCGACAAGGACCTCGCGAATCCAGCCGCCATGACCCGGGGTTGCCTGATTGAAGCCGGTCTCCCCGTCGAAGGCTGTGAATCCGTGCAGCCCAGTCTCGAAGACGTGTTCGTTGCAGCTACCCAGGCCAGGAAAGCCGTCAGGGACGCCAAGACATGAAGGCCCTGCAGAGAATTCGCGCCATCGTTCATAAGGAAGTCCGGCAGCTCAGCCGTGACCGGCTGACCTTTGGCATGATCGTTGGCATTCCGGTCATGCAACTACTGCTGTTTGGATATGCAATAAACACGGATGTCCGGCATTTGTCGGCAGGACTGGTCGATCTTTCTTCCACCGCGGCCTCTCGCCAGGCCGTATTGGATTTGACCCAAACCCAGGTGATCGATATCAATTACCAGGCAAGCGACACTGAAGAACTCGAATTGCTGATGCGTGCCGGAAAAATCAGTGTGGGGATCTTCATACCGCAAGATTTCGAAAGACGCCGGCAGCAACCCGACCGCGCTGCCATCCAGTTGCTGGTCGATGGATCGGACACCATAGTGGGAGGAGCCGTCGCCGGAATTGCACGCTCTGCACGAACCTCTCCGTACAACGACCAGCCTCCGGAAATGGAAATCAGGACTTTTTACAATCCCGAAAGGCGCTCGCCCGTCAATACCGTGCCGGGCCTGATCGGAATTATTCTGACCATGACCATGACCCTTTTTACGGCAGTCGCCATTGTCCGTGAGCGCGAGCGGGGAAATCTCGAGTTGCTGATCACGACCCCGGTCCGATCACTGGAGCTGATGCTGGCAAAAATCCTGCCCTACGTCATCTTCGGTCTCATCCAGGTTTCGCTGGTGCTCTTGCTCGGAAACCTCTTGTTCGACGTACCGCTGCGAGGGACTTTGGTAGATGTTTATTGGGTCAGCCTGCTTTTCATCGTGGCGAATCTTGCGCTCGGCCTGGTGATATCCACCCTGGCACAGACGCAATTCCAGGCCATGCAGATGACTTTTTTCATCCTGTTGCCATCAATTTTGTTATCCGGCTTTATGTTTCCTTTCGACGGCATGCCCACGGCCGCACAATGGATAGCGGAAGTGCTCCCGATGACGCACTTCATGCGCCTGATCAGAGGTGTCGTTCTGCGTGGGGCCAGCCTGCCCGAACTGACATCAGAACTGGCCTGGCTCAGTGGATTCATCCTGATCGCCATGACCTTCGCCGTTCTGAAATTCCGCAAGCGGCTGGACTGATTGGGAATCTAACCGTAGATCAGCCGTTAGTGCGTCGTAGCTGTCACTCCGGCATGTTCGGAGGATCCGGATCGAAGCGGGCTTCATCCTCTGAGTGGAGGATCCGGATCGAACCGGGCTTCATCCTCTGAGTCACTGCAGGCCGCCATCCATTTTTCGAGCAATTCCAGTTGCCCCTTTTCTTCCTCGGCGAACTCACCAGCCAGCGCCTGAACCTCGGGATTGCTGCTGTCACGGCTTATCCCGAAGTAGAAATCGTGCGCCCGCTTTTCATTGGCCATCGCAATCTTCAACGCGTGCGCCGTATTCATCAGGTAGTTGACGGCACCGATGTCAGTTGTTTCGGGGCCTTCCATGTTCTCCCAGCCAAAATCCCAGGGGGCAATGACCGGCAGACTGTGCCCTTGCGAATGGTCCCGAATCTCCTGCGCGTGAAGGCGGCTGTAATGGGCCAGTTTGCGGAACGTTTTTGCCACTTCGGGGTTGTTGTGGACGTCCATCATGTCAGCCAGTTCGTCGTGCCGATCCGCCGCCTCTTCCTCCAGGGCGACCGAATAGGCCAGGAAGGTGTCCAGATCCGTGATTTTTTCGGTCAGGCTCATAGGGTGAACTCAGATTCAATCTGCTCTATCGTGCCACAGGTTTCACAACGCGGTTGGAAAACCGGATATTCCCGCTGGAAAATAATTCCGGTACTCATGCCGTCATCGGCCTGGATCCGTTGTGCGGCCTGGATGGGGTCGCTGCTTGCTTCCTCGCCGAATGCCGACACGTGGTGCTTCCACTGCATCTGTTCGGGTCTGAAAGTCGGGCAGGGACTCAGGACGTGCACGAATGAAAAACCTTTGTGCTCAATGGCCGCGACCAGGATCCTGGCGAGGCCGTTTGGGTCGCCGGTAAAACCTCGCGCGATAAAAGACGCGCCTGCTGTCAGAGCCAGGCCGGCCGGCTGAAATGGCCTTAGCCCGGTTCCACCCGGCGTCAGCTTGCTTTTTGCCCAGTCCGGCGCCGTCGTGGGCGATGCCTGTCCCTTGGTCATACCGTACACTTCGTTATCCATGATGATGTAGGTCATATCCATGTTGCGGCGGCAGGCGTGGATGAAATGATTTCCGCCGATGGAAAGACCGTCTCCATCGCCGCCGGCAACCAGGACAGTCAGGTCTTCGCGGGCGGCTTTCAAGCCGGACGCCAGTGCCAGCGCACGGCCGTGAACGCCGTGGAAACCATATACGCTGGTGTACGCGGCGATACGCGATGAACAGCCAATACCGGTGATCAATGCCACCTCTTCCCGCGGCAGGCTTTTGAAAGCCAGCGCCTTTGTAATGGAGTTGAGCACGGCGAAGTCCCCACAACCGGGACACCACACAGGCTTGATAGCGGACTTGTAATCCCTGGGCTTGATCTGAATCTCAGAGTTTGCCTGTTCCATCGTCAACTCCATTTCTCCAATTGTTCAACGATCTCACCGGGCGTGATCGGCAGCGGTCCTGGCCGGGCCAGGGTATGTGATTCCGCCTCGATGTCGTAGAAAGCCCGCAGGTAAAGATGGAACTGCCGGCCATGACTCTGTTCGACGATCAAGACGCGCCCGACACCTTCGAGCGCGTCTGTCATTTTCTCCGGGCTGGCCGGCATCAGCAGGCGCAGCGCAATGACCTTCACCTCCCTGCCCCCTGCTTTCAGGCGGGCCGCCGCCTCACGCACGGCCGCTGTGGTCGATCCCCATGTGACGATGGCCGTATCACCCGCGCCGCGGATATCCGCCCAGTGTTCCCCAAATTCGAAGTCCTTGATCTTGCGTGCGCGTTTGTTGAGCTGGACTTCGTGATCGTGAGCGGAGGTGGAGGGCTTGCCGCTTTCGCAATGTTCCAGCCCGTCAGCAACGTAAGTTGCCAGGGGGGTACCCGGAATGGCCACCGGCGAGACACCGCTGGCCGTGTCCTCGTAGCGCTGGTAATCCTTAATTGCCCCGGCGATTGTCCTTGTAGCAATCGCCGGTAATTTATATTCAGGCTCAGGGATCAGCACCGCGGACTGGGCGAGGTTCTGATCCGTGAGCACAACCGCCACTGTCTGCAATGCCTCCGCCAGCCGGACCGACCATTCCGTGGTCAGGATACAGTCGGCGTGATCCAGGGCACCCAGCACGAGGTGGGGCGCATCGCCGTGCAAGCCATATAGCGCCATGTTCAGATCAGCCTGTTCGGATTTTGTCGGCATCCCGGTGGACGGACCTCCACGCATTACGTTGATCACAACCGCCGGGGTCTCCGATGCCACCGCCAGGCCCATCGCCTCGAGCATCAGCGCCATGCCCGGCCCGGAGGTCGCGGTCATCGCCGGCACACCACCAAACGAGGCGCCGATCACCATGTTGATGGAAGCCAGCTCATCTTCCGCCTGCACCAGGCTTCCGCCCAGTTGTTCCAGCCGCGGCGACAGCCATTCCAGCAGGTCGCTGGCTGGCGTGATCGGATAAGCGGCCGCGAACCGGATACCCCCTCTCAGCGCTCCGAGCCCGCAGCCTTCGTTGCCATGGAAATGCCAAGGTATACCGGCAGAAGCGGCGTCACCGCGCTCGGGTCCCGGCCTCGCCTCGCGTGCCTTTGCGATCAAAGGTTCCGTGAATCCTTTTTGAAATGCCTCGCGTGAACCGCTGACGATTTCCCCGCCTTTGGCGTGGAAGACCTGGTCGATCAGTCTGCCGGCCTCATCCCCGCAGAACCCAAGCCAGTGGGCCAGCAGGCCGAGGGCAACC
>CAMYKC010000064.1 GCA_947258865.1 uncultured Lysobacterales bacterium | reverse complement strand
GAAACGAGAAAAGTGTGGTCAGTGGCCTGCAGCAGGCAGCCGATACGATCGGCCCGCTGGATATCGTCGTGAACAACGCCGGCATTGGCGATGTCGGCGCCACGATCGAAGAGACAGATGGAGAAGTACTCGAGCGGATTACCCGGATAAATCAGTGGGGAGTCTTCTACGGGCTCAAACATGCTCCAGTGAGCATGAGTGAGGGAGGCTCCATCATCAACACGGCTTCGCTCGCCGCGCTGGTCAAGATGTCCGGCACCGGGGCTTATTCAGCCACCAAGGCCGCTGTCGTGAGCCTGACGCGCATGGCGGCTATTGAACTCGGCAGCCGTGGCATCCGGGTAAACGCTGTGTGCCCAGGCTACATCGACACGGCCCTGGGAAGTGGAGACGAGGGCAGATTGATTTCAGAAAAATTCACCGCGCTGGGAAGGGTTGGCACCACCCGCGACCTGACCGGCGTGTTCCATTTCCTGGCCGCGGATGAAAGCAGCTATATCACCGGGCAGATGCTGGTGGTTGACGGCGGTTGGTCCTGTGGCCCGAGCACCCAGGTCCTCGAGACGATCCTCGGATCGGATCGGGTGAGTTGAGGAAAAACTATCATGAGTTCATTTAAAAACAAGATTGTGTTCATTACCGGTGGTGCATCCGGAATCGGCAGAGCCATGGCGGAACGTTTTGCCGCCGAAGGCGCCAGGGTCTGCATCGGCGACATCTCGGATGGCACAGAAGTCGCCCGGGCAATTGGCGGCGCCTACTACAAGCTCGATGTCAGCGACGAAGAAAATACCCGCGCTGTTTACCAGTCCATTGAGAATGAACATGGCAAGCTGGATGTCATCTGCCTGGTTGCCGGCGTTGCTTTTGAAGACGCCGTCCTGGAGGAGCTCGACATGGGCAAGGCCCGCAAGATGGTCGAAATCAACCTGGTGGGCGTAATGCTGGGGCTGAAATACGGCACCCAACACATGAATGACGGCGGCGCAATCATTACCGCTGGGTCTGCCGCCGGCGGTGGCATGACCGTTGCGATGCAGGGCGTTTACTCGGCCACCAAGGCGGGCGTTCACTACCTGACCAGGACGGTAGCCATCGAACAGGGAGGCCGCGGCATTCGGGCCAACACCCTGTGCGCAGCCTCCATCGCCGGTACGGGTATGATGGTTGATGAAGACGACAGCCCGGAAGCAAGGTTTTTCGGCGACATCACTGCACTGGGACGCATGGGCCGTCCTGCCGACGTGGTCAACATGGCCTTGTTCCTGGCCTCCGATGAAGCAAACTTCATCACCGGGGGAGAATTTGCGGTCGATGGTGGTTTGACTGCCGGATTATCCAATGGAATAGTCAAGGCTCTGTGGGCGGACTGATGTAACCACCAGGCTTACCTCCTGCACTGAACTTGCTGTGGTTATTGCTGGTACCATCTGGTCTGACCAGACTCCTGCCGGCATTCTGCGATGAAAAACAGCAAAGGCTTCCAGTGTATTTCCACGACCGTGATCGGCGGGGTGCTGTTCCTTGTGCCTGTCGTATTTCTGGTTTTTATTGTCGGTGAAGCCTTCGGATTCATGATGGTCATTGCCGAGCCCATGGCCGACTTGATTCCGGTGAATACGATCGGCGGCGTAGCCTTGGCCAACCTGATTGCGATCGTCGCCGTGATCGTGGTTTGTTTTTTGGCCGGCCTGGTCGCGCGCAACGCCATGGCCAGCGGATTCGTTAACCGCCTCGAATCCAAAGTCCTGACGAAGATCCCCGGCTACACCCTGATCAAGGGGATCAAGGGCGGCTTCGAAAAAGGCGAATCCAGCCAGTTCAAACCGGTGGCCCTATCGCTGGGCTCGGCAGAGCGCTTTGGATTCGAAATTCAGAAGCTGTCCGATGAACGCTCCATGGTGTTCATACCAGGCGCACCCAACGCCTTGTCGGGCATTACCCAGGTTCTTCCCGGAGATCAGATCACCTACCTGGATGCGCCCATTACCAGCATAATGGAACTGGCTGAAAAGTACGGATACGGAGCAGATGAACTGCTTGCTGCTAAAATTACGGAAGAATCTTCCAGCGCGGCAATTGAGCTGGATCAAGACGAAGGCAAGCCGCCCGGTGCAAGTGACGAGACTTGACCCACGTGGTTGTTGCTTTCCCGAATTCAGCAAATAATCGGGAAATAGGCCAGCACGGAGCTTTCTCATGTCATACAACCTGAAAAATCGCAGCTTTCTCAAGCTTCTGGACTTCTCGAAACGGGACCTGACATACATTCTGAACCTCGCGCGGGATCTGAAACAAGCGAAGTATGGCGGCTATGAGGTTCAGTGTCTGAAGGGGAAGAACATCGCACTGATTTTTGAAAAAGCCTCCACCCGCACCCGCTGCGCATTCGAGGTCGCCGCCTATGACCAGGGCGCCAACGTGACTTACCTGGATCCCACCGGATCGCACATGGGTAAGAAGGAGTCCATCAAGGATACAGCCCGGGTGCTCGGCCGCATGTACGATGCAATCGAGTACCGGGGCTCGGCCCAGCACATCGCCGAGGAATTGGCGGAATACTCCGGCGTGCCGGTAATCAACGGGCTGACGGATGAATTCCATCCAACCCAGATGGCGGCCGACCTGATGACCATGCGCGAACATGCACCCAGGCCCTGGCATGAGATTTCCTATTGCTACCTGGGTGATGCCCGATCCAATATGGGAAACTCGTTGATGATCGCGGGATGCCTGATGGGCATGGATGTGCGCATCGCGGCCCCGAAAAGTCTGTGGCCCGACGAAAAGCATATCGGTTACGCGAGAGAGCTGGAAAAAGTCAACAAGGGTCGCCTGATGCTGACCGAGGATCCGCTCGAAGGGGTCCAGGGCGTCGATTTCATCCACACCGATGTCTGGGTGTCGATGGGCGAACCCGCCGACGCCTGGGAACAGCGTGTTTCCCTGCTCAGGGATTACCAGGTGAATTCGGCGCTGATGAAAGCGTCCGGCAATCCCCGCGTCAAGTTCATGCACTGCCTTCCGGCCTTTCACAACCTGGAAACCGAGGTTGGGCGCGATATTCATGAACGGTTCGGGCTGGAGTCAATGGAAGTAACGGAAGAGGTCTTCGAGTCCCACGCGGGCATCCAGTTCGAGCAGGCCGAAAACCGCGTTCATTCGATCAAGGCCTTGCTCGTCGCCACCCTGGGCAGATGATGAGGGTTGTCGTTGCTCTCGGCGGAAATGCCCTGTTGCGGCGCGGCCAGGAGCTGAGCGCGGAAAACCAGCGGGAAAACATCCGGGTCGCCGCTGAGCAGTTGGCCGCTGTTCACGCCAGTCATGAACTGATCATTGCGCACGGCAACGGGCCGCAGGTCGGGCTTCTTGCCCTGATGGATGCGGCGTACACGACCGTCGAGCCGTATCCGCTCGATATCCTCGGAGCCGAGACTGGCGGAATGATCGGTTACGTTATCGAGCAGGAACTGGGCAACATCATCCCTCCTGACGACCACATCGTCACGATTCTCACGCAAGTCCTGGTCGACCCCGATGATCCTGCTTTTCAGAACCCCAGCAAACCGGTGGGGCCACTCTACAGCCGCGAACAGGCGGAAAAGCTCAAGAGGGAAAAGGGCTGGTCGGTTGCACCGGACGGAGAGCATTTCCGGCGCGTGGTTCCATCCCCCATTCCGCTGCGTATCATCGAGATCGACGCCATCCGCATACTCGTGGAAAACGGGATAGTCGTAATTTGCGCCGGCGGTGGGGGCATACCCACGGCCTACGACGAGAACCGGAAACTCTACGGAGTGGAGGCTGTCATCGACAAGGACCTCGCGAGCGGATTACTGGCCAGGAGCCTCGATGCGGACATGTTCGTTATGTTGACTGATGTTTCCCATATATTTACCGATTTCGGCACCGATCAACAGAGGGCGATCAAGGCGGCTCACCCCGATGAACTCGAGAAAATGACCTTCGCGCCTGGTTCGATGGGGCCGAAAGTCATCGGCGCCTGCCAATTCGTGCGGGACACCGGGAAACAAAGCGCTATCGGAAGACTCTCCAACCTGGCTGAAATCATGGCGGGCCGGGCGGGCACGCTGATTTCAGACCAAATACAGGGTATCGAGTACTGCGACTAGGGCCTAGTGGCGATAAGCCTGGAGCTTGATCATGAGGGGTTCCCAAAGCGCATGCGCCAGGGCTCGATCGTCGGGCCAATAATCACAGCCGGAATTCGAAACCGCTCGACCGGCACCAGTTTTCCGCCAAATATCTTGGCACTGTGATCGGCGATGATCAGGAAAACCGTTTTTTCCCAGTAATTGGACTATCGAGCCTTTTCCAGGAATTCACCCAGTGCGTAATCTGCATACTTCACCGAGGTCTCCCTCGGCCCATACTCGCTCTCGCTTACGCGGTTTGCAGGGATGTCAAACGGCTCGTGGTGGCTGGTGGTGAACAACAGGCTGAAAAACGGCTGGTCTCCCATCTGGCTGAGTTCATCGTGAGCGCGATTGAACATGTCCTCGTCGGAAACACCCCAGGAACCCAGGTACACGGGCTCCCCACGAAATCAGCGCCGAGGCTTTCCTCCAGCACAATCACCAGATTAAGCGGTTGTTCCCGCTATTGCGTGGCCTGCTGACGACGCAAGGCCGGCACCGCCGGATCGAGTTGCCGATCCGGTGTAATCCCGGCTTCGCCAAGCACAATTCGAAGCACTTCCTCATCGGGCATTTCGCCGTAACGGATGCTCGCGTTGGATGCCTCCTTCCTTCGCTCGTAGATGGCGTGAAGCACGGAGTAAGGTGAATTCAACGGCAACTGGTTGACCATCGAGTCCTGGGAGAATGCCGCGTTGCTGGGATTGATCGGCCGATGGGCTGTAGTAGAGCGGATCATGGCGAAAATGACAATGGCGATCACCGGCGATATCAGCACACAGCAGCTGATTGAAACCCGCCTGTTCGAGAGTGGATCCCTGCGCAGCCATCGCATCACCAGCCAGGCGAGGGAGACCGCTATCGCGGTGAACACGACCAACTCCAGTGGATTGGTGCCGGCCAGCGTGGCCAGGACTTCCCGCGGATACTTCAGTTATTCCACGAACAAGTAATTCGGCCGGCTGTCGAACTGCGAAATGAATGACGCCGTTGACGCTTCAATGAAAAACACCAGGGCGCAGACGAAGCCGGCGTAAACTGGAATCAGCCAGCTTCCGATGCGCCTCAAATAACCCGACGAGTGAAACCAGGGTTTCAGGAAGAACGCCGGCCCGAGCAGGGCGGCGAGTTAATGCAGATCGAAGCGAAATCCTTGCAGCAGAATGAATCCCAGGCCGTTGGTCGGCGCTACGCGCTCCCAGTGCATACCGGTCAGAATCAGGCGGGAGAGTGACAGCGCGGCAAGAAAATACACCGCAAGAATGCCGGGACGCCTGAATATTCCGTTGATTTCTGTCAGTCACATGATCGTGAAATGAGTCGAGATTTCTTGACTTCAAACGCGGTAGTATACGGCCTTTGTGAAAAATTTCTTCAGGATTGGATCGATGCGCAGAATTTCAAGGCTGGTGGGCCTCATTGTCGCTGTCTCTCTTCTGGGGCACCCCGGATTGAGTCAAGCCGAGGAGTCTCTGGATGAGATTGCGATTGAACTGATCAATCCAGCCGGAAGCCTGGCCAGTATTGGAAACGAATTCAGTTACAGTACCTTTCAGGGCAGCCTGCCCGAAGCGGGCGATCAGCACAAAGGACGTTATCTGATCACGCCTTCGATTCCTTTCAAGCTCGGGAATGGAAAGAACATCGTGCTCCGCGCCACGATTCCCCTAAGTTTCGGCACGCCAACCTACCTGACCGAAGAAAGAGACTACGCTGACTGGTTGATCCGGAAGAAGGCGGACGTCATAGCAACGGACAAGGAGTTCATCAATGGCCACGGCCACCTGAAAGACATCAGCTACAACATCGCTTACGGCGGCGTCAACGAAAACGGCTTCATATCCATGTTTGGGGTTGCGGGTGTGCTCCCAACATCCCAGGATGGATCGATCGAAAGGGACCAGTTCCTGCTGGGTCCGGAAGTGGCGCTGGGCAAAATGACGCGTTGGGGAATTTTCGGTGGTTGGCTGAAGCACCTGGTTGATGTCGCGGAAATTGACGGCCGCGATATTGATTACGACACCAATGAAACTTCGCTCAAGGTATTTTTCGCCTACGGACTGAATAATGGCTGGCAGATCATCTCCAACCCCTTGATTGAATACGATTGGGAAGGCGCGCCGGACAACAAGCTTTTGCTGCCGATTGGCGGAGGATTTTCAAAAATGACGCGGATCGGCAAAATCCCGATGAAAATGGACTTCGAGCTTTATCACTACATCGAGAGCCCCGAAGCTTTTGGTCCGGAGTGGATGCTGACATTCAATTTCACACCTGTTTTGTGGAGCCGTTGAAACACGATGGCGTTAAAGCACGTCCGAAAAACCTATGAAGAGCTGGGTGAAAAAGACCCGCTCTACGCGGTACTGAGCTTCAAGGAGGCTCAGCACAACCAATGGGATTCTGAACGATTTTTCGCCCGTGGCCGGGCAGAAATTTCCACAGCACTCGAGCATCTGTCCTCGCTTGGTCTCGATGTGAATAAAGGCCGGGCTCTGGACTTCGGCTGCGGTGTCGGACGCCTCACCCAGGCGCTTTGCGAGGAATTCGGGGAAGCCGTCGGCGTGGATATTTCATCTTCGATGATCGAGGGCGCCCGCCGCTTCAATCAATTTGGCGAACGCTGCAGCTATCTGGTCAACACCAGCGATGACCTGGCCCAACTGGACGATGCGAGCTTCGATTTCATTTACAGCAATATCACGCTGCAGCACATACCACCGGACGCATCCAGTCGCTATATCAGCGAGTTTATCCGCGTTTTGCGCCCCGGCGGAATTGCCCTGTTCCAGATCCCGAGCGGCCCGCGCCACGAGCCCGGGACATTGGGCGCCTGGCTCTATTCAGTGCGGCGCGGACCCTTGAGAAGGTTCTGGAAGCGTATCCGCGGAAAACCCCCGGTCGAAATCCATTACCTCAACCAGTCGTTGGTAGAGGAAGCCATAGGAAATGCCGGCGGCCGGCTCCTCGAAGCGAGACAGGACGGATCAATTCGCCGCTCGCGGGTCAGCATGTTTTACACCGCAACCCGCGAATAAGTTGTATGCGCTAAAAAAATTTCTTCGCGATGTCCAGAATGTCATCCATCGCGCTGCCGTCGTTGTCACTGTCGAGCAATGAACTGAGTAAATTCTGTGACCCACCAGCGCTGGCAGCGGCGGCCGCGCCGCTCTCGGTCTGTTTACTCAGTGTGCCCATCACCATGGTCGCGACCATGGGCAGCATTTTCTTGATCACATCAGAACTCACCCCGCTGGCGCTGGAGGCCTGAGCGGCCACTTTGCGGCTGACGTCCTTGCTGCCAAAAATATGGCCCAGGATGCCATTACCTTCCTGAACGCCAGCCTGGCTTGCGGCAGCTTCGACGTTACCGAGATACCGCTGGTGGCCACCATTTTTCAACGCCCCCAGTAGGCTGTCCAGACCCCCGGCGGAGCTCGTGTTTTTCTTAATGCCACTGCCCAGGGCCGGAACCACTTGTCCCAGTACTTTTTCAACCGAAGAACTGTCAAGCCCGAATTGGGCGCCGACTTTTTGCAAATTGCCCGATCCGGCGTTGTCCATCAGTGCTTTTAGAAGATCCATCGTTTCCCTCCAGGAATTCGGTGAAAAGCCGGAACTGCCCGGCTGTTTGTCATAACCAATTATTCTGACAGGAATTGCGTAAAGATTCAGCGCTCGATGGTGTAACTGATATCCGCACCCGTCTGGCGCTGTCCGGATGTGGCCTTTACACCCCAGCCCCGGCCCAGATCGTAGCGAATACTAATGACATTTTCGTCCTCGAACACGCCGACGCCGTAGCTGACAAAAATACGCGGTGCGATGTAGGTGCCGATGTCCACAGCGCCAACACCCGTTTCCATGTTGAAATCGCTGCCCGTGATCAGCAGGGTCTGTGCCCGCTCGCGGTTGGTCATCGGGTCGGTGTAAGGCTCGATGATGGGTCGTCTCAGGGTGCCGGTGACGTAGACGCCGGCGCGGCGGATTTCCGAATTGCCAAAAATCTGGCGTTCCGCCCGTATGTTCAGCTGCGGATTGTCCGCCGGCACATTCGGAAAGCCGATCCTGGCTTCGGTAATTTGGAGCAATTGCCCAAAGGCAAGGATCTGACCCGTCATCTGGTAATTGCCGTTAGCCAGCGGCAGTGCGTCGTCCTGCCAGCTGAAATCCACCGTGCCGGCTACATCCGCCTTGGCTACTGAAAGATCCAGTTGGACCCCGTCGCCGAGCGTCACCCCCAGATTACCTCGAATGGCAATATTAGAGTCCGGTTCCTCCTCAATATCCGAAACGGGAAGAGCGCCTGCGACAATTTCGAGGTCTGCACTTTCCGTGACCGCGCTCCGGGGTACGATGCTGGGCGCGATACGGGCGCTCGGGATCAGCAGTGTCCCATCGATACCGATTACACCCTCGTGCCAGTCCAGCCGGATATCGGGCTCGGCGACCACTTTCAGGTCGGGAGCATCGAACAAGGTGAGATTTTCCCCGTTGAGGTTCAACACCACCCGCGGAGAGAGAATGTCCGAAAGGTCCACTACGCCCTGCAGATGACCTGTCCCTTCAAGGGCCTTGAAACTTCCGCTGATATGGGTCTCGTCGTTGCCGATCACTTCACCGGAAAGTTGTATATCCTTGAAACTCAGGCCGCTGGCTTCATGAATAATGGACCCGTCAGCCAGTGAAATCGCTCCGCTGAAATTCGGATTACCCGCCGTGCCGGACAGGGCGAAATCGACATCCAGGCGCCCATTGGCCTGATCGGCCAATGGCACAAAAAGAGTAAGGATGTCGAGATCAGCCAGCCTCAGCCGCAGGCGGCCATCCAGGTCAGAATCCAGACCATCCGCGATATTGGCTGCGCTGAACTCCAGGTCGATCTCGCCCAGCCCCGGGAGCGGAAGGTCGAATTTACCGCCCGAAAGCCGCCCGCCCTCCAGCCTGAAACCGAGCAGGCCCTCACCGGTTGCAAGAAGCGATTCCTCCTCTCCTGAATAGCGGATATCGCCGGGTGATAGCCGGATATTTGCGTAAGCTGACGGCGGCTTTCCGGGCACAATTTCCCACCTGGCTTCACCCGCAACAATCTGGGTCAATTCAAAATCGGTTTCATACATGAGTTGAATGAGATCCAGTGGAACGTCCGCCAGATTCACTGCCGTGAAAAACCGGCCGTCCTGCTCCCACCCGGCTTCCAGGCATACCTTCGAATGGGAATTGGCGCCGAGGCAGGCTTTATCAACGGCAACTCGCTGCAGGCTCAGCTCGATATCAGCCGGCTCCAGAAGGCTCAATGCTCCTTTCTCTTCATCGCTGAGTACAAGGGAACGGATCTGACCGACCCAGTCGGATTCGGTCAGGGGGAGTCCTTGCTGCCGGAGGTTTCCTGTCAAATCAGCGGTCAACTGTAATCCGGATCGCCTGGCGTCGAGTTGAAGAGCCTGGGACGACCGGCGAATGTCGAAGTCCATGGCAATGGCATCCAGTTGTTCGCCGCCAAAGCGAGGATTTGCCGCCTCGACCCGCAGCTTCGCGATGACGTCCGTCTCCATTCCGCCCGAATCTTTTATGCTGACCCGGGGCAAAAGCAAGTCCTCCCAGGCGATGTCCTGAGCCTCGAGATCGAGCCTCAGCCGGGGCTGACCTGCGTGCAACGACAGGTGGCCGCCCGCCTGGATCGCCCCCGAGCTATGCGGCAGAAACGTACCCAGGTTGACGATATTGGCCGCGAACTCCAATCCCGCGCTGCTGTCGGTGCTGCCATTCAGCGCGACGGTAGAATTTTCAGCCTCCAACAGCATGTCTTCGAATGAAAGACTCTCTGCGCGGTATTGCAGACGCCCCCGGGCGTTAACCTTTTGATTTCTTATTTCACCATCCAGTTGCCGGATGTCCAGATCAAGGCTGAGCGGTTCCAGATTACCGGCAGCCGTCAAATCAGCGTTGATCACGGCGGGAAGATCAGGATAAAGCGCTTCTGTTTCGATGCGATGCAATAACAGGCTGGCCGACCAGCTACCCGTCTCACTCCAGTCGTAATCCGCCTGGCCTTTGATTTCACCGCCGAGCACACGGCCATCCAGTATCGTAACCGTGGCATGATCTCGGTCTCCGGCTGCCTGCACCCGCAGCGTTCCAGACGGCAAGCCCGGACTTTCCAATTCAGCCTCACCGGCCAGGGTCCAGTCCTCGAGATGGCCGGAGAGCCGGACCTGGCCCGATCGGCTCTCGATGTCCGCCTGCTCTGCGTCCAAAGGCCATGCCAGGTCCCTCCAGGTGATCTCGGCGGCGAGGGTCTCCTGTTCCAGATCCACATTGCCACTGCCATCCAGAACTGCGTTTGACTCTACCAGTTCGAGGTGAAAATTCGGCAAACGAAGATTCTGCCCTTGCGTGTCCATCTCGCCTTCGGCAGCCAGTTTGAACACTGGCCCTTCGAGCTCGAGGTGCTGGATCAGCAGTTCATCCCGATTGAAACTGGCTATCAGTTCGAGCCGGTGACGGTCGAATTCCGGCGGGTCAATCCAGCCGGCTGAAGATACCCTGTAGCGCTCCAGATTTCCTTCGACGCGGGACTGCACATCGAGCTCCGTCAGCCCGGTATCTTCCCCAAGCTCCAGCGACAATCTTGAATCCAGGTTCAACTCAACCTGGAATGGATTCACAAGATCCACCTTGCCGCCGAACCCCAGGCGCCCCGGCTTCAACTCCAAAACGCCATTCTCCAGGTCGAGACTGTCGTGAATCCAGGCGGATCCGGACAGGCGATCAAATTCAAAAGAGGGGTTTCCTTCCGGATCGATTAACTCGAATCCCTGAACCCTTAATTCTTTCAGCGTAACCGCGATCGGGAGCGCCAGGGATGAGGGCAGTTCACTCGGTGATGACTCACCGGTATCGGGCGGCAGCTGCAGCGCCAGCGACTGGACCTCCAGCATGTTGACCGTCGCGGCCAGCGGAAAGAAGTCGAGTGAAACGGCGAAGAGCACCTGCTCCGCGGTGGCCACTGCGCCCTGGTCCATAAAACGCACCTGGCGCAGCGACACGCCGGAAGAGAGATCGCCTTCGGGCCTTGCCGTTTCCAATGTTCCAGGCAACCGCCCTTGCAGCACCGAGAGGATCAAACGCGCCCCGGTATTCGTGTTCAGAGCCCCGTAGAATGCGCCGGCGATGAGAATCGCCAGCAACAATATCACCAAAGCCGGGATGATGAGGATCCGTTTAAAGGTAGAACGTTTCAAAACAGCGAGGTCCCGATCGTGAAATGAATGCGCCATGGTTTGCCCGGCAAATCGAGACCCTGGGCCACGTCGACCCGAACAGCCCCTGCTATGGTGTACCAGCGGATACCGACCCCGACACCCTTTTTCAATTCAGTTCTGTCCCAATCATTGAACGCATTTCCGATGTCAAAAAAAGCCGCTGCGGACCAGTTCTGAAGGAACCGCATTTCTACTTCGGCGCTGGCAGTGATGATGTTGTTCGAACCGATGTTGTTATTGCTCAATCTTTCGAAACCATATCCGCGCACACTGGTGCTGCCGCCGGCCTTGAAGCGATACAGGTTAGGCAGATCCGTCACCGATAAGTTGACCAGGCGGTCGTTGATTTCCACATCGACAGTTTCGACATCGGCATCCGAGTATCCCAATTCGCCTCTCAGCAGGATTTTCCAGCGATTGCCCACCAGGAAATTCCACCTGCTGGATGCATAGATCTGGGTGAAATCCTCATCCGACCCCCAGGCTTCGTTCGAAACAAACGCCCAGCCTCGATTACGCGAGCCAAAAGTCTCGAAACCCTGTCCCCTGATGTACGGCATATCGTATTCGACGCCCAGCGAGAGCGTCTTGCTGTCTTTTCCCAGCGGTATTTCGCCGTTGTCACTTGTTTCTTCAAGGTCAAGCGGTCTCAACCGGTAGTCAATCTGCTCGGACAGGTACTGGGCGTACATGGTTTCGAACACCTGGCGAAACCCCCGGCTCCGATCATAGACTTTGAGGCGTCCCAGGCGCAGTGAATAATCATTGATAT
>CAMYKC010000063.1:1777-14003 GCA_947258865.1 uncultured Lysobacterales bacterium | reverse complement strand
CACAAACTGGACCGCGTCATTATCGCTTTCCTGGTGCTGGCCATTGGTGTTCTGCTGGTGGCGCGGTTCACCCACCCGCCTGTCAGTGAGCCGGCTGCCCCAGCCACACGGCCGCCCCCGGTCACTCTCGATGATACTTCGCCGGACCCGGCTGCCGTCGGCAAGTCGGTCGCGGTGCTGCCCTTTGTCAACATGAGTTCCGACCCGGAGAACGAGTATTTCGCCGATGGTTTGTCCGAAGAGTTGCTCAACCAACTGGCCCAGATCCCGGACCTGCAGGTGGCGGGACGGACTTCGTCTTTCAGCTTCAAGGGTAAAAGCGAAGACCTGCGGGTGATCGGCGCTGCGCTGGGCGTGGCCAACGTGCTGGAAGGCAGCGTACGCCGCCAGCGCGACACGGTGCGGGTGACCGCGCAGCTGATCCGCGTGGCCGATGGCTTTCACCTGTGGTCGGAAACCTACGACCGAACCATGGACGATGTATTCGCCATCCAGGACGATATTTCCTCCAGCGTGGCGGGCGCACTGAAAATCATTCTCGACGAGCCCGCCCGTCTGCGGATGCAGGCAGCCGGCGTTCGCAATGTCGATGCGTTTGTAGCGTTTCAAAAAGGTAAAGAGTTGGTCCAGAAGGCGCATAGCGGCACCGACCTGATCAAAAACATGCGCCGAAGCCTTTCCCATTTCGATCGGGCCATCGAGCTGGTGCCTGACTTCGGCGCGGCTTACTGGCAGAAAACCGATTACTATGCACACCTCGTCATGGATTCCGCCAGCACGGACGCAGAGCGGGCCGAAGGCCTGGTTAATCTGCGCATGGCGCTCGACGAGGCTTACCGCTATTCCAGCGACCCATCCAGGCGCGCATTTATCGACGTGGACCGCGTGCTGTTTTCGGATGACTGGTCACCGCTTCGTGACCGGATCGAGAAAGCGCTGGCCGCTCCCGGCTGTCCTGAAGTGAGCTGGATTGAGGTCGCCACCGCCATTGGTTACGCCGCGGATACCGCAGACATGTGGGCCCGCTACCGGCAATGCGATCCGCTGTTCATGATTTCTTACATCCAGCAGGCTTTGACCTCTTTCTGGCTGGGTGACGTCGATGCGGCGCTCGAGTACAACAGGGAAGCCGAAGTCCTGGCAGGCTCGACTCCCTGGATTGCAGCCAACCGGCAACTGATCCTGCTGGGCCTGGGCCGTACCGGGGAAGCGCTGGCACTGGCCCCGGAAGCGGCCAAAGACAGGTATTTTTACGGCATGGGCTCATATGCACTGCCGCTGGCATTGTCGGGCGACATCGAAGGCGCCCGGCTTGCCATGGAACGCTGGCAGGCAGAGCACAACCGGGACATCAGAAGCCAAATCCACATCTACGCCGCGATGGGCGACCGGGCGCGGGCCAATGAATTGGCCGCCGAAATGGACGCCCGCCCTGCCGGGCCCATGATTTTGCTGCTCACGGCGGAATATTGTGCCTGTGGCGCCCCCTTCGATCTCGAAGCCACTCCCAATTTCAGCGCCCGCTTACGCGAAGCAGACATCACCTGGCCAGTGGAAACCTTCATCCGGTATCCGGCCAAGGACTGGTGATCCCGGGAACCAATTGGACTCGCTGACTCAAATCGCGCTTGGCGCTGCCGTCGGCGAAGCGGTGTTGGGGCACCGCGTGGGCCGCAAAGCGGCCCTGTGGGGCGCGATTCTCGGGACGCTGCCCGATCTCGACGTGCTGATACCGTTCGGAGATCCGGTCGCAGACTTCACCTTTCACCGCTCATTCAGCCACTCGGTCTTCATGCTGGCCCTGCTGACGCCGCTGATGGTCTGGCTGATCCGGAAAATCCATCCCGCTGATGCAGATCACCGGAAAGGCTGGTATGCCCTGGTCTACCTGGCCTTCCTGACGCACGTGTTGCTCGATTCCTGCACGATCTACGGCACGCAGATTCTCTGGCCGCTCAGCGATTACCCGATGACCTGGGGCTCGATTTTCATTATCGACCCGCTGTATACCCTGCCATTGATAGCCGGGATCATTGCGGTAGCAGCCGCTCGCCGCAACCCGAAAGGAGCCTATCGCTTCAACCTGGCCATGCTCACGCTGAGCACCCTCTACCTGGGCTGGAGCTTTGCAGCAAAGTTTCATGCGCAGGGCGTGGCGCGGGAAGCACTCGCCCGGCAAGGCATTGAACACCGGCAGATCGTGACCCTGGCCAGCCCTTTCAACACGATTCTCTGGCGTGTCTTGGTGATGACTCCGGAAGGCTATGCAGAGGGCTGGTACTCTCTGCTGGACACCGACCATAACATCGACTTCACCTTGCACAGCAGCGAGCAGGAACTGCTCGTTGGCCTGGAATCACACTTTCCGGTGAGCCGTCTGCAGTGGTTCACCAAGGGCTTCTACCGTGTGGGGCAGGAAGGGCAGAGTGTGGTTATCACCGACTTGCGCATGGGCGCAGGGGATTATTATGTCTTTCGATTCAAGGTGGGCGAGGCGGCTAATCCCCATGCTGTTCCGACGCCCAGTGAACAGCTCGAAGCCACGTTGGATCGGCGAGTTCTGATCGACCTGTGGCACCGTTTGAAAGGCAATTGAACGGCTTCAATCCGGCATCGGTTCCCTTTTCCAAAACCCCCTGCCCTCATCATCCAACCCGGTCATCTCCCAGCGGATCAGCGATAGCGGCAGCCAGCCATCGGCCATCAGTTCATCGTGAAAAGCCTTCAGCTCAAAATCATCACCCAGTTGGCGCTTGCGATCCGCATGCGGAAGCACCAGCAGTTCGAGCCGCTTTGGGGCGACCCAAGGTTCGAGGCTGCCATGCAGAAAATCCAGGACGAGATAGCCATTCAGCGCGCGCGGCTGGCCGAGACGGCTTCGAATTTCTAAGTAACGTCCAAAGCAAAAAACCGGTACATAACCCTGGCTGGCTCCGTGCGCAATATTCTGTAGTTTCCTGTGCGAGGATGATATTGAGTGTGATTAGGGCAGAATCTACCTACAGCCTTTTAGGCAATTGAATACAGTCATCTCGCGGTTCAGCAAGTAAAATATTGAGTAACACATATGTTACTCTATGAATGATCATAAAATTGTCTACTATCTGGATGAAAAGGGAGCGTCACCTTTCCAATCCTGGTTTGAGCGACTGGATAGGCTTGCAGCCAGAAAAGTTTACGTGGCCTTGATGAGGATGGAAGCAGGAAATTTTTCAAACTCAAAGCACCTGAAAGGCGGATTCTGGGAAAAGCGTATTCATTGGGGTCCTGGCTATCGCCTGTACTATGGTTTGAAGCCCAGGAGATTCGTCATCTTGCTTGCCGGCGGCACCAAGAAAACTCAGCGAGCAGACATTGAGACTGCGAGAAGGTACTGGAATGAATACAAGAATCCAAAAGGTTGATCAACACCCCAAAAATACGGTGCCGGTGCAGAATCTGTTACGGGCACGTATTCAACGTGATCCTGCGTTTGCCGGTGAGATGTTGAAAGAAGCTGTCGAATGCTTATTAAGGAATGAAGTCGTTCCCGCCCAACTGTTGTTGCGCGACATCACCAATTGCACCATAGGTTTTCAGTCTTTGGCGCAGGAAACAGGCATCATGGAAAAAAGCTTGATGCGCATGCTTTCAGTAAAAGGAAATCCGCAGGCAAAAAATCTTTTCCTTGTCATCGAGGTGCTCCAGCGCCTCAATGAGCTGAAGTTGGAAGTCCGGGCTGGAAAAATCCTTTCCTCCTAACCTCAGGATGGCTGTTTTAGTCGGGCATCGCCTCCCTTGCCCAAAATTCCCGAACCTCATCATCCAACCCGGTCATCTCCCAGCGGATCAGCGATAGCGGCAGCCAGCCATCGGCCATCAGTTCATCGTGAAATGTCTTCAGCTCAAAATCATCACCCAGTTGCCGCTTGCGATCCGCCAGCAAGCGCTGCATTTGCAGCATGCCAATGGTGTAGCCGATGCCATAACCCGGAGGCCGACGCAGGTAGATTTCCGCATCGACCCTGGCCACGTTCCGATCCAGGTACGGCACCCGGGGCAGCCAGTAATCGACGACCTGGCTGACATTCATCTGCCGGGTCTGTAACCAGACATCCGCGGGTACACGGGCGGCGCGGAAAATGCCGAAGATCTGGATCAGCTCGCGCACCCGGGGAAGGTCTTCGAACAGGCCCGCCTGCAGCATGGCCTCCTCCAGGTAAGTCGCCCAGCCTTCGGCGCGCGCGCCGCTGTCGATTTTGCCGCGAATCGGGTGATCGATGCGCTCTGTCATGATGGCGTCAAAGCGGTGGCCGGGGATCACGGCGTGCAGGTGATCGGGGGAGGGGTCGCGAAACTGGATTTCTTCCCAGAAGTTGCGTCCGCCCGGGCGCTCGATCCACGGGGCATTGGTGTCCAGCTCGCCGATGTCATCCGGAACGGTGATGATCTGCTGCTCCGCCAGGAACTTGCGAATGCGGCGGTCGGTGTCCGCAATGCGCTGCTGGTATTCTTCGGCGCTGGCGGCCGGCTCCAGCTCAGGCAACTCGTGGTTGCGATGACGTTCCAGGGCATAGATTGCCCACAGGCGGTCCAGTTCCCCTTGGCCCAGCACCACCAGTTCCGCCGAGGTCCACGGCATCAGTTTCACGTGCTTTAAGTACCAGTCGAACGCAACCTCGCCAACGCCTGCCGATGCGGTCCAGCCGGGGCGCAATTCTTTCAGCCAAGCGTCAAACGTTTGCACCGCGCTGCGGGCGGCCTGGATATCATCGATTAATTCCGGTTGTTCCACAGCCCGCCCCAGCAGGTCGTCGTACCAGCCCAGCACGCCGGCCGGCGGCACACTGCGGTAAGGATGGCCGTGTCCGACACCGTCGGCATGACTCAGATTGTGAATGGCCAGGTCGGCATAGTCCGCAGCCACGTCATCGAGCTGTTTTTGCGCGGCATCGACCAGCAGGGGAATCGCCCTGATCTTGTCCAGGAAGGCGTCACGCGCTTCACCGGCAACCGGCAGTTCGGTGAAAGTCACCCACAGCATCTTGTCGACATAGAATCCGGGGTCGCGCGCCCAGGGCCGGATGCGCTGCAGGGTAAAGTCGTATTGGTTGAGCCGCGAGCGTACGGCCAGGTAATCCACCTGCCGGGCCTGGTCCCAGGACACAACGTTCATATCATCGATACGCGACTGGAACTGTTGCATCTGCTCGCGCCGCTGAGCCACAAGGTGTGCGCTGAAGTCCGCCTCCGCATCCCCGGAATCGCGGAACGCCAGGAATTCATCAAACAACTCGACCAGGTCCTGGTAGTTGCCCTTGCCTGTTGGGATTGGGTTGGTCGCCGGCTGGGCCAGGACGGGTGTGGCCAGGGTTGTGCACAGCAGGGCCATCAGGGCCAGGGTGACGAGGGTGGTCGGGCGATGTGTTTGCATGGTCTTTTGCTTGGCTTTGGATCGCGGCAGTCTAGCAAAGATCGGATTACCTGGCTGCTGAAAACAAGCGATGGGCCGGTTGGTTTTGGGGAAGTTGTGGTAATGACAATTATCGACCGAGTGCTTGGCGATTACTGCTCAGGCTGGTGTGATCCTCCTGACACAATAATTTACAGTCTTTGCAGGGTTAATTGCGGTAACTTGTCAGAAATTAGTGTGATCTGTACCGACACAACATGGAGAAACCCATATGAAAAAACTGATCATAATCATCGTCGTGGTCGCCCTTGCAGCGTTCATTTACGTGACATACTTCACAGGTGAGGAAGCGCCCAGAGTGGGCGACACGATCAAGAGCGCGACCGAATCCGCGAGCGAGATGGCCGGTTCTACCGCCGATGCTGCGGGTGAAGCAGCCAGCGACGCAGCCGAGATGGCTGGCGACACTTATGACGCCTCGGCCGAAGCAGCCGGAGATGCGATGGATGCCGCAGGAGAAGCCACCGGAGATGCGATGGATGCGGCCAGCGACACGGCGGCAGATGCCTACGATGCAACAGCCGACGCAGCCGCGGGAGCGGCTGAGAAAGCCGGAGCAATGGCCGATGAGGCTTACGATGCAGCAGCAGAAGCGTCCGGTGAAATGATCGAGGGAGCCAAAGAAGAGGCCGCGCAAAAGGCGACCGACGCCATGGAGCAGGCAAAAGAACAGGCTGACGGCGGCTAGAACCGAATAGCCTTCTCGGCACTGGCAAAATGGGCGCCGCAGTTGCGGCGCCGGCTCTGACAAGTGGGAAGGGAGTGGCGCAGCGGGTGGCACGGTTTTGTTGTCTGCTTAAATCATGTGATTGGCAGAATATACAGACATAGGTTTATTTGTAGATTTTTTCGGTATCATTGGCAACCCCAACATTTGTTGCACAAACCATGGTTGCCATTACCCAGAGATGAAGCGCTTTCTTGTAACTGCCGTGATTTTGTTCACGGCTCTGGCCATTGCGAACGCCAAAGCCGACTCGCCCGACCCGCTTTTCCAGGATGATGCCGCACTGCGTGTGGAGATCACCGCCCCATTCAGCCGATTGATTAATGAACGGCCGAAGGACCGGGAATTCCCGGGCAGCTTTACATTCAAGGGCCCGGATGGCGCGGCGGTAGAACTGGAACTCCAGGTTCGCGCCCGTGGCAAATTCCGGCATACCAATTGTGACTTTCCTCCCCTGTTCCTGAATTTCAAACGATCCGAGGTGGCGGGCACGCTGTTCGACCAGCAGAACAGACTGAAGATGGTCGTGCACTGCAAGGATTCCGGGCGATACCAGCAAAGCGTCCTGCAAGAATACCTGGCCTACCGGATTCTCAACTCGCTGACCGATCGGAGTTTCCAGGTGCGTCTGCTTGATGTCACCTACGTGGACAGCGAGGATCGCAGACCACGCATGGTGCGCAGTGCCTTCCTGATCGAACACGAAAATCGCCTGGCCGATCGTCTGGGCATGCAAAGGCAGAACATCTTTCCCGAGAGAGTCGGTGACATACAAGCCGATCACCTGAACCTGACCTCTGTATTCCAGTACCTGATCGGCAACACGGATTTTTCACCGATCCTCGGTTCGCAAACCGAGTGCTGTCACAACTATGCGATGTTCGGAACAGACGACGGTCCGCTGCTGGCGATTCCTTTCGATTTCGACATGTCCGGATTCGTTCACACGCCCTATGCGAGGCCGCACCAGGAACTGGACATCGACGACGTCCGCCAGCGCCTTTACCAGGGATTCTGCGTGAACAACCGCTACGTCGAGGCTTCCGTCGCTGAAATTTTGCAGACCCGTGACACACTCTATGCCCTGGTCGCCGATCTGCAGGCGCTGGACGAAAGCGTGCGCGTGCGCCTTACCGGCTACATGGACGAATTCTACGAAACGATCGGTGATTCACAGGGCGTGGAGCGGGAAATCCTCGACCGGTGTATTGAGAAAACGGCGTCAGGATAAAAACTCACCGTAATCGTAATGGCGGCTAAAGCTCAAACCGCTCGCGCAAAAAGCGTGCAATACCCTCGTCGTCGTGGTGCCCGATGACGGCGGTGGCAGCGGACTTGATCGCGTCGTTGGCGTTTGCGGGTGCGTAGCTCTCGTCGGCCACCTCGAACATGCTGAGATCGTTGTCGCTATCGCCAAAACAGACCACACGCTCGATACCCAGCAACTCCTTCATCTCTTTGATGGCGCCGCCTTTGCTCGCGTCGCTGTGGTGCACATCAAGCCAGCGCCATTCCCGACCCTCCCAGGCGATGCCGGAATAGGCCACCAGGTGCGGCTCGTCCTGGACGCTGTGCAGCACGGCATTTATGGCTTCACTGGCGCCGATGGCATTGACGTGGGTGATGGCGGCCTCTTTGGGCAGTTCCTCCAGGCCGCGCGGGCTGATGTTGTCCTCGATGCCCAGGTTGTGGATCAGCCGCTGCTCGACCCCTGATTGCAGCGGCGGATGGTAGACGATGTTCTGCTGGTCTTCCTCCAGGGTGAAGACGAAAGGCGTCACTCGCTGTTGGATACAGGCGCGGACGATGTGGTCGAGTTCATCCGCCGTCAGCGTGGGCCCGCTTGAAAGCTGTTTTTGCTCCGGGTGCCAGATCATGACGCCGTTTTTGTAGGCCTGCGGCAGCAAGAACTGGTGCCCCTCGAGGATCGCCCGCGCGCTGTGCAGCGTGCGGCCGGTCGCAACGGTGTAGGCAATTTCGTGTTCGGCCAGGAGCTTAAGTGTTTCGCTCGTGTAGTCCGAGATTGCAGATTCCTCGTTCAGCAGCGTGCCGTCGAGGTCAAAAACGATCAGTTCCACCTGAAAAATCCGTGTGGGGAGACAAGTGTTCAGTTTGGCTGCAGAGGGGCGGCACTGCAATCCTTTTGCTACACACCACCTGAGCTGGGCGCTTGTCTGGAGTAACAGGGGCCGGATACATTTAATCGAAACTGTATCCGGCCCCTTTTATTCACTTCTGCAACTCGGCATTGCCCCAGTCCAGGATCAGGGACTGATCCTCCTGCAGCTCGACGCGGGATCCGAATCGCTTGCTCTCCCGGTCCATGGTTGCGGCCAGCCAGCTTGTTTCCTCACCGGATGCCCGGGCCAGTTGGAAACGCCGGATGCGCATCGGGGTCATTTTCAGGCGGGTCAGCTCACCGGAGCGCGTGTTGACACTGACGAAGTACATCAGGGACAGGTCGCCACGGTACTCCTCGTGACCGCGGATGCCTTCGTAGTCGTTCACAAAGTCGCCACAGCCATAGATGATTGGCCGGTTCCGGTACACTTCGATCCCCCTGGGGTGGTGTGAAGAGTGCCCGTGGATGACGTCAATGGCGGCCTTGTCGATCAATTGGCGGGCAAATTCACGCTGACCAGAGGGAATCCGGTAACCCCAGTTGCTGCCCCAGTGAATTGACAGCACGACGATATCGCCCGGTCGTTTCAAGGCGCGCACCTGGTCTGCAATCATGTTGACCGATGCGGACGAGAAGTCAGTGATGAAGTTGACGCCCGCCCGGTCGTGCGTGGCGGCCCAAGCGGATGGAACCCCGCTGGATGCCGATGCCAGGGAGAATACGATGACGCGGCCCTTTTTTCCCAGATCGAAGATCGCCGGCACCCTGGCCTGTTCGAGGTTGCGTCCCGCGCCTGCTGTCTGCAGGTCGGCTTTGTGGAGGGTGTCGAGTGTTTCTTCCAGCCCCGGATAACCCCAGTCCAGCACGTGGTTGTTCGCCAGCACGCAGCAATCGATGCCGGCCGCGCGGATAACAGGCGTATTGTCCGGGTTCATCCTGTAATGAATGCCCTTGCGTGGCCAGAACTCGTCACTGGTGGTAACGCTGGTCTCGAGATTGATGATGCGCAGGTCCGGGGCCACGCCGTCCAGTTCCGCCAGGGCATCGCCCCAGATATAGCCAAAACCGACCGGCTTGGGTATCGGCCCGTTGACCTCTTGTGCAATATCCACGTAGCCGAGCGCGCTCTTCATGTAGTGTTCGTGGATCAGCGGGTCGCCCGGATGCGGCAACACCTGGTCGATGCCCCGGCCGGTCATAACGTCACCACACAGGAACAGGGTGACGGAATGGTCGATACCCGAAGGTGATACAGCGGCGGATTTCATACCCGCCGCGGTGGGCCCAAAGACCAGGCCGGAAAGCGCCAGTAAGCCTTTGCCCGTTGATTGAATAAAATCGCGCCGGTTCATAACCAAAGTGCAGAAATGTACGAACTTTTTGGATACTTCGTCTAGTTTAGCTCAAGCGCAGGAACCAGGGACGACAACCGGCAGCAGCATGTGTCTGCAACCAAATTGCAACTGGTTTGGGAACCGATCCCGCTAAAAGACGCGCCTCAGGGATTCTCCCATTCCGGCCGCCGCAGCATCTCGCGCACTTCTTCGCGTAATTCGGCGAAGCGCTCGGCGTCTTCGATCAGCCCGGCGGCCACGCGCGGGTCTTCGTACACCGGGGCGAACAGTGGGTAGAGGCGTTTGCGGTGGCGGTTCAGGTTCTTGGCCAGCGGCTCGGTGAGTTCGTACTCGAGGACGTGGTCAACCGCCTGCTCCACCTCGCCGTTCATCAGGAAATCCCAGGTGAGGTTGTCGTCGGCGGGGTCCTGCTTCCAGGGAAACCCCAGCGCGTCGAGCTGGCCGGTGAACTGGTTCCAGGCCGCTTTGCGGTTTTCGAACGATTCGAAACCGGACATCGTGCCGATCGAAGCCCATTGCATGATCAGCCCCTGCAGGTCCGGGGCGATTTGATCATACTGGGTGATTTCCGGGCGCACGCTCACGAAGAAATCGTAAGCCTCGCGCGCCCTGTCCGCCCGCAGCATCGTGTCGATGTAATGAAACATGGTCTCACCGAATGCGCCCTGGCGGTCTTCGACCTGGTCAGCGATCAGGGCGGTGGCCAGCGCAATGACCTGTTGCGCATCGTCGCGAGCCGCCGCGCGCTCTACCTCCAGGCTGCGGGCCAGGCCCGAGCCCGGCGCCAGCGCCTGCACGCGGGCCAGCCAGTAGTCGCCTTCCTCCGGCAGCCTGAGGCGATACAGGTCCCGGGCAATCTGCGCGGCGAGTTCGTGATCCTGGCGGTCGACCAGGCTGGCCTGACGCATCCAGTCGAGTGCGGCGGGCAGGTTGTCGGCCTCTTTTTCGAGCTGTGTCATCGTGCCGTAGCTGTTGGGATTGTCGGGAGCCAGCTCCAGGCTGCGCTGCAAGGAGGCGCGCGCTTCGTCCAGGCGCTGGTTACCGGCGTAAACGCGGCCCAGGTGGCGGTGCAATTCCGCTGCCAGCGGGTCGATCAGCAGGCCGGCCTCCAGCATTTCAATCGCTTGCTCCGCGTTGCCAAAAAACTGATCATGCGTCGATGCCACGGCGCTGCGGATTAACGACTCGGTGGGCAGTACCTGCAGTAATTCCTGCACTTCATCCACCATGGCCTGGATTTCCTCCGCGTGCTCAGAGGGATCGAAAATCATCAGGTCCAGCGTGAGCTCCAGCGCGCGGGCCAGCGGGTTGTCCGGCTGCTGATCCCGAACCTGGCGGATCAGGGGATCGGTCAGCGCACGGGCCTCGTCGCCGTCGATCAGGCCGGTTGAATACTTCAGCACGTAATTGCGCACCAGGGCCAGGCGGGCGTCGGTGAAGCCGGGGTCGCGCGCCAGGGCCTGCTTGAAATGGTTCTCGGCGGTGTCCAGGCTGCCGTAGGAATAGATTGCCTGTTGCTCGAGCCCCTTGAGGTAGCTGTCGTAGGCGGAAAGGTCGGTGGTGCTGACACCCTGCAGGTCGGGCTGTGCACTGCCGAGCAGGGAGCTACCCAGTGCATCCGCCACGTCAGCGGCGATCTCGTCCTGGATGGCGAAAATGTCCTCCAGCGGGCGGGTGTAGTTCTGTGACCAAACGTGAAAGCCGTCGTTGGCCCGAATCAGCTGCGCCGTGACACGCACGCGGTCGTTGGCTTTCTGCACGCTGCCTTCGAGCAGGTGTGCAACACCCAGTGCCGCCGCGATGTCGCCCACGCTGGCATTTTGCCCCTTGAAGGCGAACGAGGACGTGCGCGCGGCGACCCGCAGTCCGGGCAGTTGCGAGAGCATGTGCAGCAGGGTTTCGGTCAGGCCGTCGGAGAAATATTCGTTGTCCGCATCGCCGCTCATGTTGACGAAGGGTAAGACGGCGACTGACGGGCTTTGCGCGGTCGCTTCCCCAGATTCCGTGATGGCCGAGGCGGCATCGCGGACTTCGGCCAGGTCCTGCAGCACGAGCTTGTCGACCAGCAGGTACAGCACGGCCAACGCCAGCACCCCGATGATGACGCGATCCAGCTTACGGCCCGTCTGCGTGGTGATGGACTGGCTGCGATCGACATCCTTTTCGCGCTTGAGGCCCTCAGGTGTCAACTCGAAGGCCCAGGCGATGATCAGGGCGATGGGCAGTCCGGCCGCCACGGCAATCGACAGCGCCTGGATGACCCAGTTGGGCGCGCCGATCAGGTCGAAGGCAAAATCCGCACCCTGCAAGATCACCCACGCGAACAGCACGTAGGCCACGCCGATCCGGAACACGTTACGGCGCTTGAGCTCGGCAATGAACGTCATGACTGGGAGGTTACAGGCAGCATGGGCGCTATTCTGCCACAGAGTTGTGGGGTCAGAGTCAAGTGCCAGAGTTGTGGGGTCAGAGTCAAGTGCCAGAGTTGTGGGGTCAGAGTCAAGTGCCAGAGTTGTGGGGTCAGAGTCAAGTGCCAGGGTGCGCGGACCCGCAAGTCGGGCCGCCTTTCC
>CAMYKC010000063.1:0-1745 GCA_947258865.1 uncultured Lysobacterales bacterium | reverse complement strand
GAGTCAAGTGCCAGAGTTGTGGGGTCAGAGTCAAGTGCCAGAGTTGTGGGGTCAGAGTCAAGTGCCAGAGTTGTGGGGTCAGAGTCAAGTGCCAGAGTAGAAAGGTGGTCCGACTTGCTGGTCCGCGCACCCTGGCACTTGACTCTGACCCCAACATTCCCCGCCCAGATCGCCAACTTGGAAAACCATATGTTGATTGTAGCGGCAAAGAAAAGGGCCGCCAGAGTGACGGCCCGAACTTTATGTCAATTGAAATTGGATTTCTTCACTCAAAATAATGCTTAACGCTGTTTGCCGCGACCGGGCTCCCAGACAGAAGAACTGGCGAGCTATTTATTTCAATTTCGTCGTTCACAATACGAATAGAATTTCCCTTTGTCGGGTTGCTTCGAAGAACAACGCGTTGGGGTGGATCACTTCTGTCGACCAGTTCTACATCTAATACCTTCAAATTAGTGCTATTCACATCGAGTTCAACCACTATATCTTGAGTAAGACTATCGTTGATTGTATTCGGCTGCACTCGCAGCACCAGAGTCGAGCCATTGTTTGAGGCTCCAACATCTCTGCAACCAAAATGATTAAATTCACTAGCCGCCAATAGGCCTGTGTAAATATTATTGGAACGAAAATTATCAATTTCGGTCGCCAGCTGAGCCTGTTCCACTGTGATTGTGTTTAACCGAAGGATGTTATAGACATTGAAGTCCATCTTTGCTCGCTCATCTATTACTCGCTCACCGGCAGGATTGATATGCGTTTTCCAAACCCTCGAACGACAAACACCAACAAACTTGCCGCTACTGTCGATTCCATACGACATTCTTTGAAAATCTTGTTTTGATTGCAGTTCGCCACTGCTCTTCATTACATTCAAATTATTTTCTTCAAGCGGACCGACAAAAACCTTATCGTTGTGCTCATAGGTGAGCACCCCTCCACATGAAGTTAGCAAGAACGAAGCGAGCAATAAAACAAATATTTTGCAAGTTATGGGGTCAGAGTCAAGTGCCAGGGTGCGCGGACCCGCAAGTCGGGCCGCCTTTCCACTCTGGCACTTGACTCTGACCCCATACTTTCTGGCACTTGACTCTGACCCCATACTTTGCGGGCCGCCTTTCCACTCTGGCACTTGACTCTGACCCCATACTTTTACTTTCACTCTGGCACTTGACTCTGACCCCATACTTTTTTTTACTTTTAAAGAGATCACCAGCATGGTGACCGCGAAGGCAAACGCCGCATCGACAAATACCTCGATGCGGGTCATTTCCAGCCCGCGCATGCGAAAACCACCCTCGAGCGGGCAGCTGTCGATGAATTCCTGTTTGAGTGGCGCCATGCAGAACAGTCTAGCTCAAGCCGGGTCAAAGTGACTTTTTACCCTCGTGGCGATTAAAGAAAAAGCCCATCCGAAAATGGGCTTTCCCTTTCACCAAAAACCCTCCCCCACGCCCTTGTGAGCATGGAGGAGGGGGAGGGTCAGAAACTCTGGCAGACCTGCCCGCCGTTGTAGGGCAACGATCCGGTGATGTTGTCCACGCAGAACGTGAACGACACGCCGCCCTTCTGGGTGGCGCTGGTGGTAAAGGTCACTGAACCGCCGGAGGTGGCGCCGGACGCGGGCTCGTTGTAATCGCCCGAGAAGGCGCCGCTGACGTTGGCGCCGCTGATGGCGTTGCCGAAGTCATCAATCACGGTGACCACTACGAGCTGCGGATTGAGCGTATGTGCAACTGCGGCTG
>CAMYKC010000062.1 GCA_947258865.1 uncultured Lysobacterales bacterium | reverse complement strand
CTGAGCATCGTGGTGCTCATCATGTACGTTCGGGGCGTCGATCCGACTGAGGTTTCGGCAACGATGTTCTTCTTGCCGGTCTTCATCGGCTTTCTGTTCTGGGGAATGCAAGGTGGCCTGATTCTCGGAGCGCTCGCCACGGTTGGTTACATCTGGCTGCGCTCCCCCGCCATCGACCTCGTGGGATGGGGCGAATTCACAGGACTGATCGTCACTCGCGGAGCGGGCTATCTGGCCTTTGGACTCATCGGAGGATGGGCTGCCGACCAGTTGAGAGATTCGATCACGAAACTCGACCTCTACGACCAGATCGACAATGCGACGGGACTTGGGAACTCCAGGAGCCTGGTCGAATCAGTTGACCTCGAGAAGTCGCGGGCCAGCCGATACGAGAAGATCTTCTCTCTGGTGGTCGCCGACCTTCCGACTCACGCCGAAATGGGTCGCAGAGCGAAACGCAACTTCTTGACCGACCTCGGTGACCGGGTTGAACCGGACCAGTTCCGTCGACACGTGCTGATCCCCCCTGAACAACTCAACATCGCCGCGGGCTTCGCCCTGGGTCGTTTTTCCCGCTTCCAGTTCCCTGGCGTAAATGATGATGGGCGCATCGGTCCGGTCAGGAGCGGGCGGCATGGCTGGTCCCAGCTTTGGATCGGGGCAGGAAATCGGAATTCCCCGGCTAGCCCTGGCTTCGCCGGAGCCCTGCCCAAACAGGCCCTGAGAGATCGACAGCAGGCACAAGCAGGCGGCGAGTGCAGCCCTGAATCTGCCTATTGAAAGTCTGTTTGAAAGCAAGTGTATACGCGCTGTCAGTCGTGAGCCATGCTTGTTCGGGCTAAGTTGTCATAGATCGGTCTTGGACGCAACGACCTCACAAGGCTCGTTCAGCCAGGCTCGCCTCGGTGCCGGATTCAGCGCAGCCTTGACGGCAGCCAGTTCCTGGAATCTGGCCAGGTCCCCGTCCACAGACCGGTACAGATTTTCGAAAACACAGACGCCTCCCTGGTATGTCTGCGCCAGCGCCAGCCGGGCGTTATTGAGTTCGCCGGAAAACCAACCGGCGTAATAACTGCGCCCGTCCCACTCATCGTCCACCAGTCGCAGGTAGTCCGTCACAAAAGCCTGGAAAATGGCCGATTTGTTCGCTCTCATGGTTGCCTCGGATGAAGCCGATGCGTACTCCAATTCGAGCTTTTCCCTGGTTCGATCCAGCAGGATGTTGAATTGCCTGGCCGCCTCTTGTAATTGCAACCATCCATCAAGGCGCAGACCGCGTCCGGTTGACTCGAGCCAGAGTTGGACGCCGACCCCTTCGATGAAGCTCGCATAGGCTTCGTTGAAAGCAGCGTCGCCCTTTACATAGAGTTGCTGGTGCGCCAGCTCATGGAAAATGAAAGCCGCCAGTTGCTCGTCACTGTACTGGAACATGGTATCCAGCAAGGGATCGTCAAACCAGCCCAATGTCGAATAGGCGACACCACCCGAAACGAAAACGTCGTAGCCTTTCCGGGCGAGTTTATTTGCAAATTTTTTGGCTGCTTCATGTTTATAGTAACCCCGGTAAGGCACGCAACCGGAAACCAGGAAGCACCATTGACGGGGCTGCAACGAGAATTCCGGAGCAGCGACCACGTTCCAGATGACGGCCTTTTTCCCGGTGCTGACGAACTGCCTGTAGCTGTCATTGTCCGGCAGCCCCAGTTCAGAAATCGCGAATTCACGGATTTCCGTGGCCAACCGCAGTTCAAGCGCCAGTTCCGGATCGAGATCCTCGCTGTCCAGGATCACTGCGATGTCTTCGCGCTTGTGCATCAGGTTTAGATGGCCTGAGAATGCCTGCGCATAGTAGGACGGGCCGGCGCAGCCAGCCAGCTGCAGGAAGGATAGCAACAGGGCAGTCAACAGCAGCGGCAAGGTAGCCGGTTCTAAACGTCTCATGCGATAGGCATGCCAGGTCTATTTGGGTAATATGCCCGCATGAGCAAAATTAACAAGACCGATGAAGAATGGAAAGCGCAGCTCACCGCTGAGCAGTTCCGGGTGACCCGCCAGGCTGGAACCGAAGCGCCGTTCAGTGGGGAACACGAGCAATGCTGGGACTCGGGTGAATACCATTGCTTGTGCTGCGGCCAGGCTCTTTTTGATTCAGACAGCAAGTTCAACGCCGGTTGCGGATGGCCAAGCTTTCACTCGGAGCTGGAAGAAGCAAACATTGTACAACGCCCCGATATGAGTTTGGGTATGAGTCGTATCGAATTGCTGTGTTGCAATTGCGATGCCCACCTGGGGCACATTTTTCCCGACGGTCCGCCGCCCACGGGAATGCGCTATTGCATCAATTCGGCGTCACTCGAATTCAGGCCCGCGGATCAGGAAGGCCGGAAGAAGTCTTGATCAAGGTATTCGAAAATTTCGATTTCAGCCGGGTCGGCCAGTTGCAGTCCTTGCTTGAATCGAATGGCATAAAAACATTCATCAGGAATGAATACTGTTCGTCGGTAGTGGGCGAACTGCCTTTTGTCGAAGTTGTCCCCCAGTTGTTTGTATTAGAAGAAAAGGATGTTGAAAAGGCAAAAGAATTGCTTCAGCTCGATATGCCGATGGAAATGGCCGGCGATGATTGGATTTGTCCCGAGTGCGGAATCGATGTTGAGGGTAATTTTTCACGGTGCTGGAAGTGCGGTGTCAGCCGTGACGATTGATACATCTACACATCAAGTAAAATCCACATAACTATATGTTATAAATAGTAATATGGTTATAAATACTGTATAATAAAACAGTATTTATAGAAAATGGATATCGCCGGTGAAACATTCTTGCGCCGTACCCGCTGCTCTCTCTAGTCCCGACCTGAAACATACCCATAAAGCAAGCCGTCTCGGCGAAGAAATCACCGAACTGGCGGCGCACATCTGCGCCGCTACGTCGCTGCTGCTGGAAAAGATCCGCGAGTTCGACGAACTGAAAGGCTGGAGCCATCACGGCGTCCTTTCCTGCGCCCACTGGTTACAGTGGCAATGCGGCATGAACATCGGCGCTGCAAGGCAAAGGGTGCGGGTGGCCCATGCGCTGGCAAATCTGCCGGAGATATCGGCTTCATTTAAAGAGGGCCGGATCAGCTACTCCAAGGTGCGGGCGATGACGAGGGTGGCCACGGCAAAGAACGAAGAGTACCTGTTGGGTATCGCCCGGCACGGCACCGCGGCCCATGTTGAGAAAGTGGTCAGCAATTACCGCAGGTCCAAACGCCTTGAAGCGCTTGAGGAGGAAAACAACCGCCATTCCCACCGGGAGCTTTCCTGGCATGTGGATGGCGACGGCATGTGGGTGTTCAAAGGAAAGTTTACCGCTGAGCAGGGAGCCCTGATTGCGAAAGCGCTGGAGGGCGCGATGGACGAGTTATATGCAGAACAAGGAGATGAGCCGTCCGAGGTTTCCGCGGAAATCCCTCGAGGTGTCGATCCCATCGAAGCGAAGCCGCACCCCATTGCATCCCGCCGGGCCGATGCGTTGGAACGGGTAGTAGAATCCTACTTGGCTGGGCGAAAGGTTGGACACTCTGGCGGTGACCGCTACCTGGTCAATATCCATACCGATGCCGAAACCTTGACCGCAAACGGCCAAGGAGCCGAATCGGAATGCGAGGACTGTGGACACGTTTCCGCGGAAACCTCGAGGCGGATGGCATGTGATGCTTCGGTCGTGCAGTGGGATGAAGCAAGAAGTGGAGAAGCACTCAACATCGGACGCAAATCCAGGACCATTCCCCCTTCTCTGCGGCGGGCTTTGAAGCGAAGAGACGGCGGCTGCCGCTTTCCGGGCTGCACCTGCAGTAAATTTGTCGATGCGCATCATATTCAGCATTGGGCCGATGGCGGTGAAACCAGCATGGATAACCTGGTCTTACTCTGTAGAAGACACCACCGCCTGGTGCATGAAGGTGGGTTCGCGGTGCAAACAAGAGCAGATGGAGAAATCGGGTTCATTTATCCGGACAGCAGGACTCTGCCTGCAGCACCCGACGGACGGTTCCGCGGAAACGTCGAGTCGATCAGAACAGACAATCGGAAGAACGGGCTGAATATCACCCCCGAAACTCTTCCGCCGTTGTGGCGTGGAGAGCGAATGGACCAAGACCTGGCTCAATTGGGCATGCAGAGCCTTGAATGAGGCATTTAGTTCCGCTATACAGTTGGATCGGTAAACGGGTGCTTTATACTTCATTTCTGCATCATCCAGGAGATTAGAAATTGTGTCCGGTTTTGAAATTCTCACCATCACGTTTTCCTTCATAGTCGGCCTGGGCGTAGCGCAGGTGCTACGGGCGGTGGCCTTCGTAGTACGTGAGAGGGGCCAGATCCGCCTGCACTTCTCCATGTGAGTGACAGCATCTTTTCATTCTGCTCTGGGTTGCTGTTTCAACTGGTATAAATTTCAGCGCCATTGGCTTCAGCCTCCGGCTTCACTGCCACTCACCAGGGAATCTGGCTGCCGTCCCAGTTCAGAAACTGACCGCTTTCTTCACTACCGATATCTTTGAGCACGTTCAGGATGCGCGAAGCGCTTTGTTCGGCACTGTAAAGCTTTCCCGGTTTCACATTGCGTTGAAATGGCCGTGACAGATCGGTGTCTGTCGTTCCCGGGTGGATTGCGACGATCGAAGCGCGCGGATACTTGACACGGCATTCATTGGCCAGCGTTTTAACGAACTGGTTAAGTGCCGTCTTTGACGCCCGGTATCCATACCAGCCACCGAGACGGTTGTCGCCAATACTGCCGACCATGGCGGACAGCGCTGCGAATGTGAAGCGGCGCTTGCGTGAATGAGCCGGCAACAACGCAGCGGCGACCATCAAGGGGCCCACACTATTGACCTCGAATAATCGCTTCAGGTTGCGGGCATTACATTGTGCAAATGATTTTTCCGGATCGATGTTTTCTTCATGAAGGATTCCCGCGGCGTGTATCGTCAGATCAATTCCGCCCTCCTGAGTCTTCAGGTATCGCGCGAAAGCTTCAAGACTGGCGTCTTCGGTGACGTCCAGGGGCCGAAGGCTCAACCGTTCTCCATGGAGTCGAGTCAGTATGTCCAGTTTCTGAAGTTCAACTCCGGGTCGATGGGTAGCGATCACGCGGCTTACGCCGACCTCCCGGAGTTGCGCCTTAACCAGTTCCAGACCAATTCCCCGGTTGGCGCCGATGACCATCCGCACTCCGTTGGAGTCCGGGTGGCCCGCGCCAGCGAATAAAGAAGACCCGCGTCCGGGGTGTGTTGCTTGATCATGCATCTCGGACGCGGGTCAACGGGGTGCACGCGAATGATTTCGCGTACGGAGGAGCAATGGCTTCGGCCGGAATCAATTTGGCAGCAGAACCGTATCGACTGCATGGATAACACCGTTGCTAGCGCCAATATCCGCAATAGCAACCCGGGCGTTATTGATAAAAACCGTTCCGTTATCAACTTTGATAGTGAGGTCAGATCCATTAAGCGTAGTGGCCGAGCTCAGGTTTACGACATCCGCGGCCAAGACCGTACCTGAGACGACGTGATAGGTCAGGATCGCTACCAGCTTGTCCTTATTCTCAGGAAGCAGTAGTGATTCGACAGTTCCCGCCGGAAGCTTGGCGAATGCATCGTCAGTGGGTGCGAAAACGGTGAACGGGCCGTCGCCTTTCACCGTATCGATCAGGCCACCTGCTTCGAGTGCAGCTGCAAGCGTCGTGAAGCTTCCAGCGGCAACGGCGGTATCGACGATGTCGGATTTCGACTTGTGATGACCAGCGAGTGCGCTCGCGCTAAGAAGGAGTACAGCGGCACAGACCGTGGCAAGGTTGGGAACAAATAGTTTGCGCTTCATTAACATGGTTTAGTCTCCAATAGTTGAACAGCTAATGTACATAAAATGTATAGATAAAACAAGATTTATTTGGAATAAATGTACGTTTAGTTATACATAAACGATACATATCACAAAAACAGTGTTGTTTTTCAACACTTGGAGTGGTCACCAGCCACTGGTAATCCCGTCGAAGATTATGGGTTTGATAGCTATAATTTTGGTGTGCAAAAGAAAAGCCGAGGATCTCGAATGTCTGCCAACGCCAAGCTGATGCGGTGCTTCTGTAACGAGGTTTACAATTTACGTAACGTGGAATTCCTGCGCGCTCACCTGCACCCCGAAGTGGTCGGCCACGGCCCCGGTATCGAGGACAGGGTTGAAGGCATCGAACAGGTGGTCGGTTTTTCCGAGTATGTTTACGAGGTTTACGAGGATTATCACCTGGAGGTCAATGACGTGGTCGCTGACGGTGTTATGACCGTTATGATCAGTACGACAGGCAGTTAGGGGGCTGGCGGCCTGCTTAAGGCGGGTTTTGTCCTGTCCTCCGGCTAGCGGTCGTCACCGCGTAATCGCTCGACTTCCTGCTGCAATCTCTGTGCACTGACTTCAGCAGCTGGAATGGCCGCTCCAATTCTCAATTCAATTCGGGACCACAGCTTGTAAGGCCTTCTCTTGTGCAGGGGATCGCGGCGACTGAACAGCGAGCCCCAGAGGTTACACAAAGCAACCGGCAATACCGGCACCGGCTGTTCCGAGATCACCTTTTCAATGCCGGATTTGAAGGGCTGGATCTCGCCGTCAGATGTGATCCTGCCTTCTGGGAATATGCCCAGCACGTCTCCGGCTTGCAATACGCCGTGCATGCGGCGATAAGCTTCCTCCAGGATTTCAGGGTCCTCGGATCTTCCGGCGATCGGGATGGCCTTGCCGGTGCGAAAAATGAAGTTGAGCACTGGAATCCGATAAATCCTGTAGTACATGACGAAGTTGACTGGCCGCCGGATCATACCGCCCAGTATCAGGGGGTCCACGAAGCTGACGTGGTTGCTGGCCACGATCACGGGGCCTTCTTCCGGGATGTTGTCCATTCCCGTCACACGTACCCGGTAGATGGTGTGGATAAGCATCCACACCAGGAAGCGCATCAGGAACTCCGGCACCAGGGTGAAGATATAAACGGCGACTATCGCGTTCAAAATTGCCGAGATCAGGAACAGGTCAGGAATTGAGAGCCCGGCCGGGCCAAGGATCAACATGGCCAGGATGGCCGCGGCCACCATGAACAGGGCATTGAGGATATTCAGTCCGGCAATGACCCGGCTGCGGTGGTCTGGCGCCGAACGGGCCTGCACCAGCGCATAAAGCGGGACAATATAAAATCCGCCAAAGGTCCCGATCAGCAGCAGGTCGATGATGATCCGCCAGTTGTTACCGCTCGAAATGAACTCGAACGCTGTGATACCGGCGGTGGGGACCTCAGGCGATGCAAAATAGAGGTCCAGCCCAAACAGGGTCAGGCCGATCGCACCAAAGGGCACCAGGCCGATCTCGACCTGCCTGCCTGACAGCTTTTCGCACAACAGGGAGCCGGTGCTGATGCCGATGATGAAGAGCGCAAGCAGGGCGGACATCAGGTTCTTGTCGCCGCCGAGCACGTTCTGGCTGTAGCTGGGGATCTGCACCAGGAAAGTCGCGCCGAAAAACCAGAACCAGGAGATTCCCAGAACGCTGTTCAGAACCGTCTGGTTTTCATTGATGAACCTGAGATTTCTGACGGTTTCGCTGACTATGTTCCAGTTGATTTTGAGATCGGGAGCGACTGGGTCCGCCCGGGGAATCCTGAGGCTGTACAGGTAGCCTGTGGCTGCCACGGCAAGGCACGCCGCACTCGCCCAGTACGGCCAGCCGACGTCGATTCCCGCCAACTGCGGGCCGGCAATGGTGCCGGCGAGAATGGCCACGAAAGTTCCCATCTCGATCAGGGCATTGCCTCCGACCAGTTCTTCCTTGCTGAGAATCTGGGGCAGGATGCCGTACTTGATCGGCCCGAAAATGGTTGATTGCAGTCCGAGCAGGAACAGCACGAATATGAGAAGCGCTACGCTGTTCAGCCAGAATCCAAGCGTGGCCACTAGCATGATGACCACTTCGAACAACTTGATCCGCCGGATCTGCAGCGATTTTTCATACTTGTCGGCAAATTGCCCGAACAATGCCGAAAACAGGAAAAACGGGAGAATGAAAACCATGGCGCTGAGATTCACCAGCTGATCCGTATTCATGCTGGCCATCTGGCTCCCCTGAAAAACCAGCAGGGCGGCCAGGGCGTTCTTGAAGATGTTGTCGTTGAAAGCGCCCAGGGCCTGGGTCATGAAGAACGGCATGAAACGCCGTTGCCTGAACAGCCCGAATTGTGAACCGCCCGACATTTCAGGAAATGCTGGTCAGAACACCGGCGATCGTGGCGGTCATCATGGTCGCCAGGGTGCCGCCCAGAACGGCTCTCAGGCCAAGGCGGGCAAGATCTGATTTGCGATCCGGGGCCAGCCCGCCAATACCTCCGATTTGAATGGCAATCGAGGAAAAGTTGGCGAATCCACAAAGTGCGTAGGTGGAAACCAACAGCGCCTTGGGACTCAGGGTGTCCTGGATCTCTTTCAGGTGGGCGTACGCGACGAATTCGTTCGTCACCACTTTTTCGCCGATCAGGCCGCCCACGGTGACGGCATCCTGCCAGGGCACTCCTATCACCCAGGCCAATGGAGAAAGAGCGAAACCAAGAATCGTGGAAAGGCTCATCGTTCTGCCGGTGGCCGAATCGAAACCGGACCACTCACCGATCAAGCCGAGCGGGTAGTCGATCATCGCGATAAGCGCGATGAAAGCCAGCAGCATGGCGCCGACGTTCAGGGCCAGTCTCCAGCCATCTGCGGCGCCGTTGGCGGCAGCTTCGATAACATTGGTAGCGGTTTTTTCGACGTGAAGTTTTACTTCGCCCTTGGTCAGCGACTCTTCCAATTCGGGCCGCAGTATTTTCGCAATCACGACGGTTGCAGGAGCAGCCATGATGCTGGCTGACAGAAGGTGCTTGGCATAGAAAACGCGGGCGGCTTCGTCTGCTCCACCCAGCATCGTTATGTAAGCGGCGAGGACACCGCCGGCGATGGTCGCCATGCCGCCGACCATCATGGTGAACAGCTCCGACTCGGTCATGCGCGAAATATAGGGCCGCACGACCAGGGGCGCCTCGGTCTGTCCTACAAATACGTTGGCGGCTACGGAAAGTGATTCCGCGCCACTGATGCGCAGGATCTTCAACATGATCCAGGCCATTCCCTGCACAATTTTCTGCATCACACCGAGGTGATAGAGGACCGACATCAGGGCGGCGAAAAATATGATGGTCGGCAGCACCTGGAAGGCGAAAATGAAGCCCAGGTTGGTGGGATCGGCCAATGATCCGAACACGAATGCTGCGCCGTCCGTCGCGAAGCTGATGATGCGGACAAATACTCTGCTGAGCGCCTCGAAGAACTCGCGCCCGCCCGGGACCATGATTACGATGATCGCAAATAACAGTTGCAGCCCGATTCCGGAAGCCACCAGTTTCCAGTCAATGTGCTGACGGCTCGAGGAAAAGAGGAGTGCGACGCTGACCAGGACCGCGAGGCCGAATATCCCGAAGGAAATCGTGCCGATCATGAAGGACTCTCCCGTTTGTTTGTTGTTTTATACACTAAATCTCGATGTGCGCCCATTTACGGCCGGACCATTGTTTCGCGCAGTTGATGGCCTGGCCAACGCGGTAAAAGCCATTGATAATCCACACTCCGAGCAGTCCGAAACCCAGTATGGGTCCGAAGAGATAGGCAAGTGGCAGAAAAAATACCCACTGCCAGAGCAGGCTGATCCACATGCTCCTGCGCGTGTCGCCTGCGCCGATCAGCGCGTTCATCAGCACCATCCCGGCTGTGTCGAAGCTGATCATCAGCGCCCACAAAACCATTGGCAGATAGGCCAGTTCCCGGGTTACGGGATTGGTCAGAAATACGCTCAATATGGGGTTCGCCAGCGGGATCAGCAGCATACTCATGACCACGCCATAAACAAAAGTAAGCGCAGCGCAGTTCCAACCCCAGGTGGCGGCGTCGTCGCTGTCTCCCCGTCCCAGCGCGTTGCCTACCAGCGTCGTGGCCGCCAGCGCGATTCCGAATGCAGGCAGCATCGCCGTGATGTGGAACGTCATCAGGATGTTGATGGCAGCGACTTCCGCTGTTCCGATCCTGCCCACGATCCAGACGAGAGTGACCAGTCCGGCGGAAAAGAAAAGTTGCTGCAGGCTGCTGGGCAGCGACAGCCTGAATTGCTGCCAGAGGGTGCTGCGTGACGGAACACCGCGCAGGAATCCCTTGTCACTGGCCTTACGCACAGCGAAGAAGAAATACAGGCTGGTGCCGATGTACAGAGAAATGGTCGTCGCCAGCCCGGCGCCAAACACACCCAGTTCTGGCGCACCCAGATTGCCGAAGATCAGCACCCAGTTTAGGAAGATGTTGATCGCATGCATGATCAGCAGGGTCCGCAGGTACACGCCCGTCATGTGAATGGCGCTCCAGTATCCCCGGAATGAGAAGTTCATCCCGACGGCGATCATGCTGACGATGCGAATTTGCAAGTAGGGTATTCCCTGTTCGCTCACGGCAGGGTCACTGGTCAGAAAGTCAAAAGCGTATGGCGTCGCCAGAATCATGACGATGCACAGCGGAATCCCAATGATCAGCGAGAGCAACAGGCCGCCGTTAAGTGGAATCGCGGTTTCCGAATCGCGGCCTTCACCAAGCCTGCGGGCGGCGAGGGCCTGGACACCAGCGGATAAGCCGATGATGAAGGAGATGGCCAGATAGTTGCTGAAACTGCCGATACCGGTGGCGGCCAGCGCACTGTCGCCGAGTCGCCCGACCATGCCGATGTCGACCAGGTTCAATACATTCTGCGACATCATTCCACCCATGATCGGCACGGAAATCCCCCAGATCATCGTCCGGCGTTCCCGATTGGGAAAAAGCACTTTTAAAGAGGAGGCGATTGCGGTCAATGAATCAGCCGGCAAAGATTGTAGTTTCCCGCGTGGCGGCAAATCGGATGCCAGGCCAGCGCTCTTCGGTCAGCTGAAGGTTGACCCGGGTCGGGGCCAGGTAAACCAGCTGGCCGGCCCCATCCTGCGCCAGGTTGTTCTGCAGTTGCCGGCTAAAGTCTTCGAGCATTTTATTGTCCTCGCAATCGACCCAGCGTGCGGTTTGAATGTTGATTTTTTCAAAAGTGGCTTCAACGCCATACTCGTTTTTCAGGCGGTAAGCGACGACTTCGAACTGGAGTATACCTACGGCGCCCAGTATGAGTTCGTTACTCAGAAGGGGTTTGAAAAACTGGGTCGCACCTTCCTCCGAGAGCTGGGCGAGGCCCTTTTGCAATGCTTTCAGCTTGAGGGGATCACGGAGCTGCGCCCGGCGGAACAGTTCCGGGGCGAAATGCGGAATGCCGGTGAATTGCAGCGACTCACCCTCGGTGAAGGTGTCGCCGATGCTGATGGTTCCGTGATTATGCAGACCGACGATGTCCCCGGGCCAGGCGCTCTCAACATGTTCCCTGTCCTGTGCCATGAAGGTCAGTGCATTGGCGGCTTTGACGACCTTGTCGAGCCGCACATGCTGCATCTTCATTCCGCTCTGAAACCGGCCCGAGCATATGCGCATGAACGCCACCCGGTCCCGGTGAGCAGGGTCCATGTTTGCCTGGATTTTAAATATAAAGCCAGTCATTCTGGGTTCATCGGCCTCAACGCTGCGATTGATCGTTTCGCGGGACCCGGGTGCCGGTGCGTGAGTGACAAAACATTCCAGCAAGGGGGTCACGCCGAAATTGTTGATAGCAGATCCGAAAAATACGGGAGTCTGGTGGCCGGCCAGATAGGCTGCGGCGTCGAACTCGTGACTGGCGCCCTGGACCAGCTCGATTTCATCACGAAGTTCCGCCGCGTCGAGCCCCAGTCGCTGATCCAGTTCCGGATTATCGATGCCCTGGATGATCTCCGCTTCCTGGGTGACGTAGTTTTTGCCCGATTCATACAGGTGGATGGCATCGTCCAGCAGGTGGTAAACGCCTTTCAGCCGCTTGCCCATGCCGATCGGCCAGGTAATCGGCGCGCACTGGATACCCAGTACGGACTCGACTTCGTCCAGCAGTTCGATCGGTTCACGCCCCTCGCGGTCCAGTTTGTTGATGAAGGTGAAAATCGGGGTTTGACGCAGGCGGCAGACTTCCATCAGGCGGATGGTTCGTTCCTCCACGCCCTTGGCGCAATCGATGACCATCAGCGCCGAATCGACCGCGGTCACGAATCGACCGCGGTCAGTGTACGGTAGGTGTCTTCGGAGAAATCGGCATGGCCCGGCGTATCCAGCAGGTTAACGACGCGGTCCCGGTACTTGAACTGCATGACCGATGAAGTCACCGAGATGCCACGTTCCTTCTCAAGCTTCATCCAGTCTGACGTCGCGTGGCGCACCGCCTTTTTTGCCTTCACGGCTCCCGCCATCTGGATCGCGCCACCGAATAACAGCAATTTTTCGGTCAAGGTGGTCTTGCCGGCGTCCGGGTGCGAAATAATAGCGAAAGTGCGGCGCCTGGCGATTTCACTGCTGAGTTCAGACATGGTTATCCGAATGGGAAAAAGCGCGCCATTTTAGCAGATGCAGACCCTATCGGCTGCCCGATATGCCTTGCACCATTTGCAGCGCTTCCGGCGCCACGGGCGGACCGTCGGCGGTCTCGAACTTGAACGGGACCGAGATCAATCGCATACCCGTGTTCTGCTGGATGGCAAAATGCAGGTGGGGTCCCGAGCTGAAACCGGTGTTTCCAGAACGCGCGATCATCTGACCCGCGCGGATCCGGGCGCCCGGGCGAACGAACACGCTGGCAAGATCGAGGTGTGCATACAGCGCCATGGTGCCATCCTGGTGGAGAATCCTGACATGATTGGCCTTGTCGCCGTACTCTTCCAGATCGGTGCCACCCCGGTTGAAATCTTCCTCCACGTCCATGACGGTGCCGGAACGGGCGGCATGTATCGCCGTGCCTACCGGCATCGAGATATCGATGGCGAATTCGCTGTCCGGCGTTGCATGAGTTTTGTCACCCTGGAAGCCCTGGCTCACTGGAAATTGCTCACCGGGCGCAAATGGGGGCAGGATAACGATGCCGTCGACGGGCTTACTGATCGGGCGGCCCGGAACCGACGCCATGTTCAGGCGGTACTGGAAGCCCAGCCGCTCATCCATCGCGCCCAATCCGACCAGAATCTGTTCTTTCTGACCCGGAACGACAAAACGAGCGGGAAGCGGAGGTTCGGAAATCACATTGATGGCGTCGGTCAGCTTGAGTTCGATTTCAACCGGTCCCCAAAAATCGTTGAAAAGGACGTAGACGGGGCTTTGCTTGGTGCCGTCCTGGCGCATACGGATGCGCGGTTCAGGATCACGTTCCATGTAGACAGCTTCGAACTGGACGTCTTCGGCAGGCGCCCGGTCGGTGAAGTGCCAGATGCCATTTTCGTCCTGGTATTTGTAAATATTTTTCGCGCTAGCCGTCGAGGGCAGGATCAAGACCGTTGCCAGCACAATAAAGATGATGGTTCGTATGTTCATTACATCCCTGTCCATGAATTCAGCACTCGATGACGTTAACCGCCAGACCTCCCCGCGAGGTTTCCTTGTATTGCGTTTTCATATCGGCCCCGGTATCCCGCATCGTCTTGATCACCTTGTCGAGTGATACGCGGTGCTTGCCGTCGCCCCGAAACGCCATTCTTTGCGCATTGACGGCTTTGACAGCCCCCATCGCGTTGCGTTCGATGCAGGGTATCTGCACCAGTCCGCCCACCGGATCGCAGGTCAAGCCGAGGTTGTGTTCCATCGCAATTTCCGCGGCGTTTTCGATCTGGGACAGGTTCCCGCCCATCGCGGCGGTCAACCCGCCGGCTGCCATCGAACACGCGACGCCTACTTCACCCTGGCAGCCGACCTCGGCACCGGAAATCGAAGCATTATGCATATACAGTATGCCGATGGCGCCCGCTGTCAGCAAAAATTCCACGATGCCTTCCTCGCTGGCTCCGGGCACAAAGTCCAGGTAGTACTGAATCACGGCCGGTATGACACCCGCGGCGCCATTGGTCGGCGCTGTAACCACTCGGCCGCCCGCGGCATTCTCCTCGTTGACGGCCAGGGCGAAAAGATTTATCCAGTCCAGCGTGGCCAACGGGTCGTCACTGGCTTCCCGCATAGCCAGTTCCCGATACAGAAGCGGAGCGCGTCGTGAAACCTTCAGCCCCCCCGGCAGCACCCCTTCCTGACGGTAACCTCGTTGCATGCACGCTTGCATCGCGTCATGGATCTTGAGCAGTCCATCGCGGATCTCCTTTTTGGTTCGCCAGCATTGCTCATTGGCCATCATGATCTGGGCGATGCGCATGTTATGCCGGGCGCCCAGGCTCAGCAGTTCCTCGGCGTCGGCAAAGGGATAGGGCAGATCGGTGCGGTCCGTAACGATGCGGTCTTCGGCCAGCTTGTCCTGGTTGACCACGAAACCGCCGCCGACAGAGTAATACTCCCGTCGGTCCAGCCGCCCGCCAGCACTGTCCATCGCTTCAAAGCTCATGCCATTGCTGTGATGAGGTAAAAGCTCGCGTTTTATGAACTTCAGGTCTTGCTTTTCGCGGAATACGACCGGTTGACGCTGTAGCAGCCGAATTTTCTGATTGGCCCTGACGTGTTCCAGCAAGGAATCGATTCCATCCGGATCGATGGTATCCGGCGATTCACCCTGCAGCCCCAGAATCACGGCCTTGTCGGTGCCGTGGCCGCGGCCCGTGTGGGCCAGGGATCCATATAGCCCGACCTGGATTCGCGCCGTTTTCCCCAGCATGCCATTGCGATCCAGGCGCTGCGCGAAGGAACGGGCGGCCTTCATCGGGCCCACGGTATGGGAACTCGATGGCCCGATGCCGATTTTGAACAGGTCGAACACGCTGACAGCCATGGTTCAGGGTTTAAATTTATTCAATGATCGATTGCGGGAGTTTAACCTGCGAGAATGGGCAAATGACAGTGAGTGAACCCCTGATTATGTACTCGCGCGCGGATTGTCACCTTTGTGACCAGGTGATCATAATGATGGACAGGGCGCGGATAGCCTGGCGGCCGGTTAATATAGACAGTAATCCCGCGTTGGTCCAAAAATACGGCGTTCGTGTTCCCGTTCTGCAACACCCCGAATCCGGTAAAGAACTGTTTTTCCCTTTCAGTGACCGTGATTTGTTCCGGTTCCTGGAGGGTGAGAGATGAACCGGCGTCGGTCAGCGATGAAGTGCTGAAATTCAAACCCGCTCAGGCCGAAACATGTCGCGCAGGGACTCGGCAAATTTCTGAACACCTTCCCTGATAATGACGGCCAGACCCGAAAAGAACCTGCGGGTCCGGTTTTCAGTTTCACTCAGTGTTAAGCCGAGAATGATGTAGGCAGCAACCGCCGGTATCGTCCATATCAGTGTAAGTACGATAGCCACCGCGCGGAATATCCAGGGTTCCTTGCCGAACCTGTCGGCAAGTGACCTGCAGACGCCGAACACGATCGGCTGGCCGGGGCGGCCGTTCAGGGATTCCCGAATCTCATTAATTACACTTTCCGCAGTCATTTAAGTCTCCCAGCATCGTTCATAACTAATAATGCAGGATGCATGCCACCGCCACATGTCCCTAAAGTCATATCCTTTGGTCATTCGGGCTGTGCATTTCATGGTGAAATTTGCCAACTGCTGGAGATATTAACCACGTCATAGCGGCTTCGGTAACGCATTTGCTGGAGCAGGAAAGCGAGACTACTAATATAATTAGCGCCATGGGAAAGCCTTCCACCTCCATCGCTTACCTCGACGCCCCCCGGCTTCTGCGTGCGATCTCCGCCGGAATTGGCCACGTGTTCCAGCGCCGCGAATACCTGAACCGGATCAACGTGTTTCCGGTCCCGGACGGCGATACCGGAACCAACATGGCCTTCACTTTCAAGACCATCCTGGAAGCGACGGCCACCTCACCCGATTCACGGGTGGATGAATTGATGGACCACGTAGCAGATGCAGCCCTCGACGGAGCGCGGGGTAACTCCGGTGCGATCATGGCGCAATATTTCCACGGCTTCAGGGAAGCAGTGGCAGGCCGCCGTCTGCTGACAGCAGAAGGATTCGCTCAGGCCGCAGTCAAAGGCGCAGAGGCTGCATGGACTGCCATGTCCAAACCGGTCCAGGGTACCTTACCCACCGTGCTGGAGGATTTTTC
>CAMYKC010000061.1:18398-23591 GCA_947258865.1 uncultured Lysobacterales bacterium | reverse complement strand
AGACATCGTTGAGCTGATCAACGGAATTGCCGAACAAACCAATATTCTCGCCCTGAATGCCGCTATCCAGTCGGCTTCAGCGGGCGGCGCCGGCCGCGGTTTCGCCGTGGTAGCGGACGAAGTTCAGCGGCTTGCCGAGCGTGCCACCAATGCAACACGCCGCATCGAGATGCTGGTTCAGAATATCCAGACCGATACGTCCGAGGCTGTCGAATCGATGGAAACGACAACCTCGGAGGTAGTCGCCGGGGCCGAAAAAGCCGAGGATGCGGGTGAGGCGCTGAAGCGGATCGAATCCGTCTCCAAGGACCTCTCCGCGCTCATTGAGGAAATTTCACAGGAAGCCCAGTTGCAATCTGAAACCGCGACACAGGTCGCCGAACAGATGAACAGTATCCGTGACGTTTCCATCAAGACATCCGAGGGCAGCAAGCAGACCGCCCAATCCATGGGCAGGCTGGCCGATCTGGTTCACAAGCTCAGCGAGTCGGTAGCGGACTTCAAGCTACCGAAATCAGGAGGTCCAGAAAATGATGCTTGAAGGATCGAACTCCAGTTCAGCGATCGGCTGGGTGCGCGAGGACCTGGACGAGTGTCTCGAAACCGTGCGTGAAAACCTGGAGTCGTTTGCTGATGACACTTCCCAGCGCGCCCCTTTGGTGACCGTGCAGGAAGCGCTCGAGCGTCTGAACCTGACTTTCCTGACCATGGAGCAGCAAGGCGCCAGTATCCTGACCGACGAAATGATCGCGGTCGGCGGCCACATGCTGCACAACGGCAATGCCGACTGCGAAGAATCCCTCAACGCACTGACGGACGCTGTGATTGTGCTGCCGTCCTACCTGGACCGATTGCAGGCAGGGCACGAGGACCTTCCCATCCTGTTGCTGCCGACTCTGAACGAACTGCGGGCCACCTACGACGAAAACCTGTTGTCGGAAGGCACGCTGTTCGCGCCTGAACTGGACGTCATCATCCCCGAACTTAGTGGCAGCGAAGCAGACGCCATTGCCGCCAACGAATTCGAAGCTTTTGCCCGGCGTATACGAAGCCTCTACCAGGGCGCATTGCTGGGCTGGCTGCAGGAGCAGTCCAAGGACTCCCTGCTTGAACCGATGCAAAGGGTCTGCCGTAAACTCTACATACGGCTCGGCCGTAACGAACTCAGACGCCTTTGGTGGATTGCTGAACTGGCCATGCAGGGTCTGCGCGACGGCGCCATTGACAATGACCTACCGCTGCGCCGCCTTTTCGCCAGGCTGGATCTGACGCTCAAGGTCATGACCGAGGGCGGTGAGTACGGACCACCCAGCGATACCATAACGGCGCTCTCCCGCGCGTTGCTGTTCTACGCCGCTCAGGCCAGACCGGGCAGTAAGGCAACAGACATCCTTCGCGAGCGGTTCACACTGGAGGATCTGATCCCGGATCGTGAGGCGTTGCTGCGTGCTCGCGGCGCAGTCACCGGTCGTGACGCGGGCTTATTCAACTCGATCGGTGCAGCGGTCCGCGAAGAGTTGAGCCAGGTCAAGGACACGCTGGACATGGAACTGCGCACCGGCCGCGTGGACATCGAGCAACGTGAATCAAGCAAGACTTCTCTTCGCCAACTGGCGGATACGCTCAACATGCTCAATTTGCCGGTTCCAGCGAAGGCTGTCGAAGATCTCTTGCCTGCGCTGGAGAAAACTGATTCCGTTACCAATCTGGACCTGGACTCACCCTTGCTGGCCCTCGCCCAAAAGTTGCTGGTAGTCGAATCCATCCTCGATACCCATATACAGCTTCTCGGCGAACCGGTCGAAGAAAAGCCGTTTACCGGGGGTTTCATCTCACTGCCGCCGCAGGAGCAGCGGCACATCTTCAGCAGCATGCTGGATGAATGCGTAACCAGTCTTCATGAAGTGCAGGACGCCGTCAGAAAGCTTCTTGAAGGCGATCCGGATGCCGATTACTCCCCTGCCCTGCTGCAGATTTCAGGTGCACTCAGTATGGCATCCCAGGATGAGGTGGCCGCTTTGACCGACAAGCTCGGCCGGGCCCTGAATGCAGCCTTGAGTGACGCTTCCAAAAACGGCGGAGAGGTCCCCAACCTGGAGCCGTTGAGCGACGCGGTCGCTGCCCTGGAACTTTACCTGTCAGGTTGCCGTGACGAACAGGCGAACAGCCTTCAATACCTCGAAATCATGCATTCCAGGCTGGACGGACTACCCGAAGCCAGCATTGGCGGCGATGAAGTTTCCGCCACCATCGTCAGCTTGCCGGCCGGGGTAAGCGCGCCAACTGAAGAGAAGGAAGAAGCAACGGCCATCGACCCGGCCATGCTGAATATTTTCCTGGATGAGTTCGATTCGGTTGCCAGCAGACTGGAGTTACAGCTGCCGACCTGGCTTGCAAATGTCTCGGATAACAAAGCGACAGCCGAAATGCGGCGCGGATTTCACACGCTCAAAGGCAGCGGCCGAATGGTGGGAGCCGCCGAAATCGGCGACTTCGCATGGCGTTTCGAGGAACTGCTCAACAAAATCATAGAGGAGCGGGTCGGCCCAAATCGTTCAGTTGGCGATGCGCTGCGGCTGGCCGTTGGCGCACTGCCTGCCCTTCGAGCACGGCTGATTGAAGAGGACAGCGATCTCGAAGCAGAAGGTGTCAGAGGCCTGGCCGCTTTTGCCCGTCAACTAAGCGAGGGGGGCGAGCCTGATATTTCTGCGCTGGATGAGGTGCTGCCGACTTCGCTGATGGCCTCGCTCACCCAGGAACCCGCAAGCGCGGAGCAGGCCCCGCCAGACCTCGCGGATGCTGCAACGGAGCAACCCACAGAACCGGAAATCCGGGAGCAAATCGACGATATCGACCCGGCGCTCCAGACTACGATGATCAAAGAAATCCGCGGACACCTCGCGCAGCTGGGAGGCTTCGTCACCAACCTGGCTTCCGGGTCAAATCAGGCCGTCAATGCCGAATTGCTGCGCGCGGTGCATACGCTGGCAGGCACATTTTCGATGGCACCCCTTGGCCAGGAGGCCGAAGTAGCAAGGGGGCTCGAAGATTACCTGGAAAATCGCCGGAAGAACGACACTCCGGTCAACGGCGAAGCGTTATTCACGATACAGACTTGCCTGCACCGTTTTCATCAGCGCTTGACCGTGCTGGAGGATGGCAACGCCACCAGCTATCCGCTGGATGACCAGCAACTGCTGCAGGAACTGGCCGGTCTTGCCTCGCTCAAGGACTCGAAAGCGGAGCAGGTGGAAGAACCAGTCGAAGAACAGCCGGCCGAAGCGGAATCAGTGGATTCGACACTGACCATCGAGGAAGGCGGCATCATTTCTATATTCCTCGAAGAGGCCACCGAGGTGCTGGAGCGATGCGATGCCCTTTTGAACACCTGGCGGGATAAGCTTTCAGACCGGAAACTGGTCCAGAACCTGCAGCGTGAAATTCACACGTTCAAGGGCGGTGCGCGAATGGCCGGTCTCGAAGGTCTCGGTGACCTGAGTCATGCGATGGAAACGCTGCTCGAACATATTGCGTCCAACCGGCTGGAAGCTACAGTAGCTGCTGTTCAGGCACTGGAAGAAGGCTGTGACTGTCTCAATCTTTGGGTGGAACAGGTTCAATCTGGCAGGATGCCGGAAACCGGCGACGCACTCACCCGCTTCGAGAAGAAAGTCCGTGCCCTGCAGTTGCCACGGGACGGCGGCCGGTACGAGGCTAAAGATGCCGATCAAGAGCTGCCCATCGCGGCGAAGGCGGCCACGCCTGAAGCCGGACCCGAAGCCGAACCTCCTGACCAGGATTTGGCGGACAAGGCCGAAATATGGGCACCCCAGCCAGCACCAGCCTCGGGAACACTGCAAAAAGTTAAACGGACTGTTCGCAAACGAGCCAGGCGTCCGGCCAAGAAAGCGGCGACTCCTCTGGAGCCGGCCCGAGATATCCGGGAAATCCCCGATTTGCCGGTTTCGGCAAGCGAAGGCAGTACTTCCGGTGCCCATATCCGTGTTGGTGCGGACCTCATGGACAAACTGGTCAATTTTGCGAGCGAGATCAGCATTTACCGTTCCCGGCTTGAACAGCAACTTGGAACAGTAAGGTTCAACCTCAAGGAAGTCGATGTGACGATTGAGCGCCTGAAAGAGCAATTGCGCAAGATGGACATCGAAAGCGAGGCTCAAATGACGTCCCGCTACCAGAGTGCGTCCGCCAAGGGCACTACTGATTTCGACCCACTGGAACTGGACCGCTTCTCCAATATGCAGCAGTTGTCGCGTGCCCTGTCCGAATCGGTCAGTGATCTGCTCAATCTGCACGACATGCTTGACGATTCCGTGCGCCAGGCAGAGAGCCTGCTGACCCATCAATCCCGGGTGAGTTCCGAGCTGCAGGAAGGCCTGATGCAAACGCGCATGACGCCTTTCGGCAGTGCGGCGCCCCGGTTGCGGCGCGTGGTGCGAACTGCAGCCACAGAAACAGGCAAAATGGCACGCCTTCAGCTTCGCATGGCGGGGTCCAGCGACCAACTGGACCGAAATGTTCTGGAACGCATCACAGCGCCGCTGGAACACATGTTGCGCAATGCCATCGCTCACGGCATTGAAAGCCCCAAGGTCCGCCGCAAGCTGAAAAAACCCGAGGAAGGAAGCATCACGGTGACGGTGGAGGCCGAGGCGACGGAATTCGTGATCCGCGTCAGTGACGATGGCGGAGGTATAGATCTCAAGGCGGTTCGCAAGCGGGCGATCGAACGCGGCTTGATTGCCAGGAACGAAGAGGTTTCTCCTCAACGGCTGATTCAGTTTATTCGGGAAAGTGGATTTTCGACCTCCGAGACCGTGACCGGCCTGGCTGGGCGGGGCGTTGGCATGGACGTGGTCAACAGCGAGATCAAGCAAATCGGCGGGTCGATGGAGATCGACACCGAAGTTGACAAGGGCACGCAATTCACGATCCGAATTCCGTTCAGCCTGGCCGTTATGCAGGCCATCGGCGTTTCCGTTGGTGAGCGACTCTTCCAAATCCCGCTGAACTGTGTTGCCGGCGTTGCTCGTATGACGCCATCGGAATATTCCACCCTGATGAGAAGCGACGACCCCTCTTATGAATTCGCGGGAGAGGCCTATCCCCTGCTCGAACTCGAGCCCCTGCTGGGTGCCGCAACTGTGCCACTCGACAGCGATAATGTTTCGCTAT